>JANOSQ010000761.1:0-4988 GCA_031415915.1 Fimbriiglobus sp.
CACGGACGATCTGCTCGACGTGGATAGCTCCGCCGAGGTCACCGGGAAGCGCACGGGTAAGGACGCCGCCCGCGGCAAGCTCACTTACCCCGTGCTATTGGGCTTGGACGCGAGTCGCAAGCGGGCCCAGGAGTTGGCCGACAAAGCGATTTGGGCGGCCAACACCTTCGGCGAATGCGGCAAGCCGCTGGCGGACTTGGCGCGGTTCGTGGTCAACAGAGACAGGTGATGCGTTGTCTTGTTAGCCCGACGCGCTAGCGAGGGAGTCGAGCCGACCGGGGCGCGACGCTCGGATGATGTGACGATTCGGAATGGATTTCTGTTTCTCGGTGCGTTTGCGAGAGCGGTACTCCCTCGCTGGCGCGTCGGGCTAACAAGACGGGGCCGAGCAATGCCAGAGTTACTGTCCAAAATCCAATCGCCCGCCGACCTCCATAAGCTCACCGAGGATCAACTCGCGCGACTCACGCAGGAGATCCGAGACGAACTCGTGCAGGTGATGACCGCGCGGCCGGCGCACTTCGCGAGCAACCTCGGCGTCGTCGAACTCTGCTTGGCGCTCCACCTCACCTACGACTTCCGCCGCGACCGGCTCATCTGGGACACCGGCCATCAAGTCTACCCGCACAAGCTCATCACGGGGCGCTTCGACAAGTTCCGCAGCATCCGCACCAAGGGCGGGTTGATGGGTTTCCCCAACCCCGCCGAATCGCCCTACGACCTCTTCGTGACCGGCCATGCCGGGGCGAGCGTCTCGACGATCTCCGGCCTGAAAGCGGGCGACGACCTGTTGGGCGAACACGACCGCCACGCCGTCGCCGTGATCGGCGATGGGGCGCTGCCGTCGGGCATCGTGTTCGAAGCGTTCAACAACATCCACGGCATGAACCAGAACTGCCTCGTGGTGCTCAACGACAACAAAATGGGCATCTGCCCCCGCACCGGCGGGCTGGCCAAGCACCTCGACAGCTACCGCATGACGGGCCTGTACCAAGGCGGCAAGAAAACGCTCAACGACCTGCTGAAGGCGATCCCCCTGATAGGGGAACCGGCCCGCGCGTCCCTCGAAGGAATGCGGGATGCCATGAAGGTCTATTTCAAGGACGGCATGCTCTTCGAGGAGTTCGGCTTCCGCTACTTCGGCCCCGTCGACGGCCACGACCTCAAGGGCCTGCGCAAGATCCTCAAGGATTTGAAGCATCAGAAGGGGCCATTGCTGCTGCACATCTTCACGAACAAAGGCCACGGCGTCGAACAGGCCGCGTCCGACCCGGTCACCTACCACAGCCCCGGCATCTTCGAGTGCGTCGGCGAGAACAACCTCAACATCAGCTTGAAAAAAGGCGGGGCGAAGGCCTACACCGACGCGATGTCCGGAGCGATTTTCAACGCCCTGCAAGCCGACCCGAAAGCCTGCGTCATCACCGCGGCGATGTGCCAGGGGAACAAACTGGAGAAGATCCGCTCCACGTTCCCGAAGCAATTCTTCGACTCCGGAATCTGCGAAGGTCACGCCGTCGCGTTCGCCGCGGGGATGGCCAAGGCCGGGGCCAAGCCGATCGTCGACATCTACAGCACCTTCCTCCAGCGCGGCTTCGACCAGATTTTTCAAGAGGTCTGCCTCCAGAATCTACCGGTCGTCTTCACCGTCGACCGCGCCGGGATCGTCGGCCCCGACGGCCCCACGCACCACGGCTGCTTCGACATCCCCTACCTGCGCCTCTTCCCGAACATGACCAGCCTCGCCCCCGCGGACGAAGCCGACATCGAACCGATGCTCCAATGGGCCCAGAAGCAACCCGGCCCCGTGTCGATTCGGTATCCGCGGGCGAACCTGGAAACGATCCCCCGCAGCAAGCCGCATCAGCCGATTGAAATGGCCAAAGCCGAAGTCTTGGTCGAAGGGAAGGACGGCGTCTTCCTCGCCTTCGGCACCACGGCGACCTCTTGTTTGACAGCCGCGAAAAACCTGCGCGAAGACGGCATCAACGTCGGCGTCATCTCGGCGCGCTTCGTGAAACCGCTCGACACGGCGACCATTCTGCAAGCCATCGAACACCTGCCGCTTGTGGTGACGGTGGAAGAAGGGACGCTGCAAGGCGGCTTCGGCTCGGCCGTGCTAGAAGCCGCCAACGCCGCGGGCTTGGACACCCGGCACATCGTCCGCCGGGGTTACCCGGACAAGTTCATCGAACACGGCGAGCGCAACGAACTCCTCGCGGACTTGGGGCTGGATGCCGCCGGGCTGGCCGAGACGGTGAAAGCCTTCCGCGCCGAACCGATCGACGAGCTCGCCCCCGCCGGGGTTCGGTGAGGTGGCGACAGTTCACCGCATCCGGTTGCGCGGTGCGTGGCGCATCGAACGCCGCGACGATGGCTCCGCAACCTTCGAGCGCAACTTCGGTTCGCCCCGCACGCTGGACGACGGGGAGACGGTCTGGCTGGTGTGCGATGCGGTGCCGGGGTATGGCGCGGTGTGGGTAAATGGATCGAAGATTGGCGATGCAGTTGCCGGGAGTGCGTTCGAATCGGATGTGACCGGGGTGATGGGGGTGAGGAACAGCGTTCGGTTCCAACTGGGCGGTGTTGAAGTCGAGCAATTGGGCGAAGTGGGGTTGGAGTTTCGGGGGGGCATTGGCGATGGCAATTAAGGGCGAAGTCGAACCGCCACGGCGCTGCGTCGGCCAACCGAACCTCCGCGAGCGCCGCCAAATGGCCCTGGCGTTCCTCGGGCCGAACATCGGGCGACCACAGCGGAGATGAGCGTGCGGAAGACGAAGCGACTGCCGCGCGAAGCGCTGGCACCCTACATGCTCGATGTGCCCGGCGAATGGACGATGGCCGGGCAACCCCTCGCGCCGATCCCGTGGGCCGACATCTTCGCAACGGATAGACCCGTCGAGGTCGAAGTCGGCTTCGGCAAGGGCTTGTTCCTCGCGACATCCGGGGTCGCCCGGCCGAACACCAACTTCTTCGGCATCGAGATCGTCCGCAAATATCAGCTCTACGCCACCGAGCGCATCGCTCTGCGGGCTTTGCCCAACGTGCGCACCTGCTGCGCCGACGCCAAGCGAATTCTCCGCGAAGTGATTGCCCCCGAGAGCGTCGCGGTCGTCCACGTCTTCTTCCCCGATCCATGGTGGAAGAACAAGCACAAGAAGCGTCTGCTCTTCACCGACGAGTTCGCCCAATTGGTGCTGCGCGTCCTGAAACCGGGCGGTGTTCTGCACTTCGTCACCGACGTCCAAGACTATTTCGAGATGGTCACCGAATTGCTGTGCGCGGTGCCGGCGTTCGCCCTGCTGCCCCCGCCGGAAGAGAATACCCCCGGGCACGACATGGATTATCTCACCAACTTCGAGCGGAAGTTCCGCCGCGAAGGCCGGCCGATCTACCGCAGCCGGTACGCGAAGGGCGTTGCCGCCTGACATCGAATACAATTCCCCGATGAACCCCGCACCGACCGCTGCCCCGCCCCTCTCCCTCAAGCGCGATGGCGACGGCCTACTCATCGAGTGGGCCGACGGTGTCCGCACCCACACGACCTGGCGGACGCTGCGGGCCGAGTGCCCCTGCGCCACTTGCGAAGACGACCGCAAGAAGCCTCCGAACCCGTTCCGCGTGCTTTCGGATCGCGAAGTCGCGGCCGGGCCGCCGACGCCGGTTCGCATGAAAGCCGTCGGCGCGTATGCTTACCAGATCGAATGGAACGACGGCCACAGCACGGGCATCTACACGCTCGATGCGCTCCGCCGTCTCGGAACCGTCCAACCCGGAACTTGAACCTATGCCCCCGGCCGCACCCCCGAAGACTCCACTTCCCGGTGTCAAGCACCTCATCGCCATCGCCAGCGGCAAAGGCGGCGTCGGCAAATCGACGGTCGCCGCGAACCTCGCACTGGCATTGCACATGTACGGCCAGCGCGTCGGGCTGATGGACGCCGACATCTACGGGCCGAGCGTGCCGCTGATGTTCGGTCTCGGGATGGTCGATCAAACCAAGACCCCGTTCCCCATCGAGAAGTTCGGCCTCAAGCTCATGAGCATGGGCTTCGTCGTCAGCGCGGATCAAGCCGTGATTTGGCGCGGGCCGAAGGTCGCCCAAGCGGTGGGGGCGATGCTCTTCCAACCGCCGTGGGGCGATCTCGACTTCCTCATCGTCGATCTGCCGCCGGGCACGGGCGATGCCCAACTGACGCTGTCGCAATCGGCGCCGCTGACCGGGGCGATCATCGTGACTCAACCGGCGGAAGTTTCGTTGATCGACGCCCGCAAAGGCGTGAAGATGTTCCAAGAAGTCCGTGTGCCGATCCTCGGCATCGTCGAGAACATGAGTTACTTGGCACTGCCCGACGGCACGCGGATGCACCCGCTCGGTCAAGGGGGCGGCGCCAAACTCGCGGCGGAGATCGGCGTCCCGTTCCTCGGGGAAATCCCCATCGACGCCCAAGTGAGCCAGTGCGGCGACGCCGGCGAACCGATCGTGCGGAAGTTCCCCGACCACCCGATTTCGAAGTCCTACTTGATGTTGGCCCAAACCGTGGTGAACGAGATGTTGAAGCAACCGTCGAACGCGGCGCTGCCCGATGTGGAACTCTGATACTGTAGATGCCACGAAACGTAAAGATTCGGGGTGATGTGATATGGTACTCAACAGCCTTTTCCGACCTTGGATTGCTATTCCGCTGGTGGTTATCGCCGTGTATTCGTCGATTGAGGTGTTCAATACTTGTGTATCCGTCGCTGGGGTGCAAACGCCGACTCGAGAGTGGATATCGATCGAGTTCGGTTATGAAGGCCAACCTTGGCAGCGACTGGAAATAGAATCCAACTGGCTGGCCAATCATTCGCGGTAACCGTTCACCCCGTGCAAAGTTTCGGTCCTGCCTCCCCCAGCCGGTGGGCGGCGATGCACCCGCTCAGGAACTCCAGCGCGTTCCGCTTTTGAAGCCGCAGCGTCCCGACCACCGTCAGGATCCGCTCCACGA
>JANOSQ010000762.1:0-6738 GCA_031415915.1 Fimbriiglobus sp.
CCACCGCTGCGGCGCGAACTGTTTTTTTTGTTGTTCAACCTTTTGGTTGTTCTTCGTCGGGCCTAGTCTTCGCGGCCGGACGCGTATGGATGTCGGGCCTCTAAGACTCGCCCCGACCTTCACGGCAAGCCAAGAACAACCTAAAGGTTGAACTCCAGCGAAGAGATTTGAGGATTTGCGAATGCCCACCGAACACGCGAGCACGACGGGGACGGCCGAACCCGAGTTCTGGCAATCCGTCGATCAGTGGATGGACACGCCGCAGTTCCGCGAAATGGTCCAGAACGAGTTCCCGGACGACGCGGCCGAGTGGGTCGATCCCATCAGCCGGCGCCAGTTCCTCACGCTGATGGGGGCCTCCGTCGCCCTCGCCGGCGCCGTGGGGTGCAATCCGTCGCTGAAGCCCGCCTCGCAGCGCAAAGTCGTCCCCTACGTCGTCCAGCCCGATCAGATCGTACCCGGCGTCCCCCTGTTCTTCGCCACCGCCATGCCCCAAGCCCACGGCGTCGGCCTCGGTTTGATCGTCAAGAGCGTCGAAGGCCGGCCGATCAAGTGCGAAGGCAATCCGAATCACCCGAGCAGTCGCGGTTCCATCGAACTCCAAGCCCTCGCTGCGCCGCTGACCTTCTACGATCCGGATCGATCCCAAGCGTCGCGCATGGGCGAAACCGCCACGACCCAGGACAAGGCGATCGCCGCCTTCAAAGACGTGCTCACCCGCCAAGCCGAGAAGCCGCTCGGCGAGCGCGGTGAAGGCGTCCGGATCGTCACGGAGCCGACGACCTCGCCGACCGCGATCCGGCTCATGGAAGAATTCCTCCGGCGATTCCCGGCCGCGAAGTGGATCCAATACGAACCGGTGGGGCTGTCGAACTCCCGCAAGGGTTTGCTCGCCGCTTACGGGAAACACCTCACGCCGAAGTACAATTTCGACGAAGCCGCGGTCGTGCTGTCGCTCGACTCCGACTTCCTCAGCGGCCCCGGCAGCGTGGCGTTGGCCCGCGATTTCGCCGCGCACCGCAAGGTCAGCACGGTCGATGCGGCGCACGAACTCGAAGAAGCCCACGAAAAGGCCAACCCGAAGGCCGCGGGCCATTTCCACCCGAAATGGGAAGATGTCGTCGCCGAAGCGACCGGGGGTCTGAACCGGCTTTACGTCGTCGAAGGCGCCCTCACCAGCACCGGGGCCATCGCCGATCACCGCTTGCCGCTCAAGCCGAGTCAGGTGGAACTCTTCGCCCGGGCCCTCGCGGTCGAACTCAAGATCGACGGCGTGACCGCGGGCGCGGGATTGCCGGCGGAAGCCCAAGCTTGGATCAAACCGCTCGCCGCGGATCTGATGGCCCAAAACGGTCACTGCGTCGCCATCGCCGGCGAACACCAATCGCCCGCCGTACACCTGTTGACCGCCGCGATCAACCGGGCGATCAAGGCGACGCACGCCCCGCTGAAGTACATCAAACCGCTCGACGCCCTCGAAGTCACCCAGCGTTTGCTCGACGGCAACCTCGGCGCCCAAGTCCCGAAGGGCTGGCCCACCGTCGACGCCGCCGACGATTTGAAGAAACTCGTCGCCGAGATGAACGCGGGCAAAGTCAACACGCTGTTCCTGTCCGGGGTCAACCCGGCCTACGACGCCCCGGCCGACCTAGATTTCACCGGCGCACTCGCCATCACGAAAGGCCAGAAGGGAACCGCGTTCCACCACGGCTTGTATCACGACGAGACCGCCGCGCACACCGCTTGGCACCTGAATGCGGCCCACTTCCTCGAAACGTGGGGCGACGTCCGCGGGCACGACGGCACCGCGAGCGTCATCCAGCCGCTGATCGCCCCGCTGTACCGCGGTAAGAGCTTCATCGAAATCATCGCCGCGGCGCTCGAGTTCCCCATTACCGACGGGCAAGCGTTGGTCAAGGAAACGTGGGAGAAGTACCACACCGACCGCAAAATCACCGGGGAAACGCCGACGTTCACCGGTTATTGGGAACGCGCCCTCCGCGACGGCGTGCTCATCCAGACGAAGGACGATTTCCCGAACTACGCCACGGCGGCGCTCGGGCCGGTGAAGCTCGATCAACTCGCGGCGCCGGGGTTCGCGCAGCCCGCCATCGAGAAACTCGAAATCCAATTCCGCCCCGACCCGGTGCTCTGGGACGGCAAGCAGGCCAATAACGGCTGGCTTCAAGAGCTGCCGAAGCCGGTGACGAACCTGACGTGGGATAACGCCGCGATGGTGTCGCCGCGCACGGCCGAGGAATTGAAGTTCACGCAGAATTTCGGTTGGAGCGGCGGCGAACGCGGGTCGACCGAAACCGACATCGCCGAGTTGACGGTCGCCGGTCGGAAGTTGAAAGTCGCCGTGCACGTCCAACCGGGGATGGCCGACAACGTCGTCGTGCTGCACCTCGGACTCGGGCGCGAGCGGGCCGGCAAAGTCGGCGACAAACGCGGCTTCAACAGCTACAAGCTCCGCGGCACCGACGCGATGTGGAATGCCGCCGTCCCCGAGATGCGCCGCACCGGGGAACGCTACACACTCGCCATCGCCGGTGCTCACGCCGCCATGGAATCGCGCCGCCCGGTTCGGCACGCCAGCATCGAGCAGTACAAGAACGACGAAGACTTCGCGCAGATTCCGCCGACCTCACCCGCGGAATTCGAAGAGATTCGGATGCTCACGCCCGGCACCATTGAGAACTTCGAACTGAACGGGTTGAAACACCCGCACGCCCACGACCACGGCGACCACGCCGACCACAAAGCCCACGACGCCCGCTTGAAGAAGCTGAGCCTCTATCTGGTCAACCCGATATCGGTGAACGGCGAAGAAGCGACGAAGTCCTACCGCCGCTGGGGCATGGCCATCGACCTCGGCTCGTGCATCGGCTGCAGCGCGTGCACGCTGGCCTGCGTCGCCGAGAACAACATCCCCGTCGTCGGCAAAGACCAAGTGATGCGCGGCCGGGCGATGCACTGGATCCGCATCGACCGCTACTTCAGCATCCCCGGCGCCGCCACGATGAGCGACGAACTCGGCGCCGCCAAGATCGGCCCCGCGAAGCGCAAAGAGAAAATCAAAGAGTCGTCGGCCATCCGCACGCACTTCCAACCGGTGCCTTGCCAGCAGTGCGAGAAGGCCCCGTGCGAAGTGGTCTGCCCCGTCGGCGCCACGGTTCACTCGGCCGACGGCCTCAACGACATGGCCTACAACCGCTGCGTCGGCACCCGCTACTGCAGCAACAACTGCCCGTACAAAGTCCGCCGCTTCAACTTCCTCCAATACACCGACTACGACACCGGCACGTTGAAGCTTCTGAACAACCCGGAAGTGACCGTCCGCACCCGCGGGGTGATGGAGAAGTGTACCTACTGCGTCCAACGCATCCGCAACGCCGAGATCGAAGCCGAGCGCGAGTGGGACAAGAAGAAGCCCGATGGCACTCCCGCCCGCGTCCGCGATTCCAAAGGTCGGCCCAAGATTTTGGACGGCGACATCCTGACGGCCTGCCAGCAGGCCTGCCCGACCGCCGCGATCACCTTCGGCGACTTGAGCGACGACTCGAGCGAAGTCATCAAGTTGAAGGCCGAGCCGCACAACTACGGGTTGCTCGCCGAGTTGAACACGATGCCGCGGACCAGTTACTTGGCGGCGATCCGCAATCCGAACAAAAACATGCCGCAGGGGGCCTAGCCGCACATGGCAACCGTGACCGAACCGGCCACCCGTGGCCACATTCCCAGCGAGATTTTCCCGCCCCACCCGGAAGGGTTGGTCGGGGGCAATCACGACATCGTCACGCTCGGCGACAAAATCGCCGACGTGGTGATCGGGGATCGCACGCCGAAAGCTTGGTGGGTCTTTTTCCTCGTCGGCTTCATGCTCCTGCAAGGGCTGGTCGTCGGGTTGGCGTATCTCTTCTACATGGGCACCGGCGTCTGGGGGATCAACCAACCCGTCGCTTGGGGCCTCGCCATCGTCAACTTCGTGTGGTGGATCGGCATCGGCCACGCCGGGACGCTGATCTCCGCGATTTTGCTGCTCATGCACCAGAAGTGGCGGACGAGCATCAACCGCTTCGCCGAAGCGATGACGCTCTTCGCCGTGTCCTGCGCCGGGATCTTCCCGCTCGTCCACATGGGCCGGCCGTGGGTCGGCTACTGGCTCTTCCCGTTCCCGAACAACATGGCCGTCTGGCCCCAACCGCGCAGCCCGCTCATGTGGGACGCCTTCGCGGTGTCCACGTACCTCACGGTCTCGTTCGTGTTCTGGTACGTCGGCCTCATCCCCGACCTCGCCGCCCTGCGGGACACCGCCCGGCACCGCCTCCAGCGCATCGTCTACGGGATGCTCGCCCTCGGCTGGCGCGGCTCGGCCATCCACTGGCGCCGCTACGAAAAACTCTACTTGTTGCTCGCCGGTCTCGGTACGCCGCTCGTCTTCAGCGTTCACACGATCGTGTCCTTCGACTTCGCCGTCGCCATCGTGCCGCTGTGGCACGCGACCATCTTCCCGCCGTTCTTCGTCGCCGGGGCGATCTTCAGCGGCTTCGCGATGGTCGTCTGGCTCGCCGTGCCGCTCCGGCACTACTACGGCATGAAGGATTTCATCACCGACAAGCACATGGAACTCTGCGCGAAGGTGATGATCGCCACCGGGCTGCTCGTGAGCTTCGGCTACTTTTGCGAACTCTGGATGGGCTGGTACAGCCACTCCCGATACGAATGGGACACCACTTACCAGCGAATTTGGGAAGGCCCGTACTGGTGGAGTTACTGGTGCCTCATCACCACGAACACGATCATCCCGCAGCTGCTCTGGATCAAGCGGGTGCGGACCAATGAATTGCTGTTGTTCCTGATCGCGGGATCGGTGCACATCGGCATGTGGTTCGAGCGCTACGTGATCATCATCACGCTGTCGCGGGATCACACGCCGGGGGCGTGGGGCCGCTACGCCCCGACCGAGTGGGACTACGCGATCATGGCCGGCTCGGTCGGCCTGTTCATCACGCTGTTCTGCTTGTTCATCAAGTTCCTGCCGATGATTTCGATCACGGAAATGCGGGAGTTCCTGCCGCACCGCCAAGGCGGTCGCGACGGCCACGCGGTCATGGAGAACGCGAAATGATCGACGAGCACAACCCCGTGACGGTGCCGACGCTGTATGGCGTCATGGCCGAATTCACCAACCCCGACGCGCTGATCGCGGCCGTGCGGACAGCGCGCGAGGCCGGCTACACCCGGATGGACGGCTACAGCCCGTACCCCGTGGGAGAAGTCGCGGACGAACTCGGTTTCCCCCGCTCGGAAATCGGGGCCATCATGTTCATCGGCGGCCTCTGCGGGGCGACCTTCGGCCTGCTCATGCAGACGTGGATCACCGTGTACGACTACCCCATCAGCGTCGGCGGGAAGCCGTTTTGGTCGTGGCCGATGTACATCCCGATCACCTGGGCGTTGCTCGTTCTCACGGCGAGTCTCAGCGGCGTGTTCGGACTGCTCGCCCTGTGCGGATTGCCGCAGCCGTACCACCCCGTGTTCAATGTCCCGCAGTTCGCGCGGGCCACTCGGGATCGATTCTTCATCTGCATCGAAGCGGCCGACCCCAACTTCGGCGACAGCTCCGGCGTGAAGACGTTCCTCGCCACCCTGCAACCGGAAAGCATCGCGGAGGTGCCCGAGTGATGAACCGCTACCTGCCAATACTCGGATTGATCGCCCTTGCTGTCGGTTGCCAGCAGAAGATGGCCGACCAGCCGGCGCACCGCCCGTACGAAGAAAGCTCCGTCTTCGCCCACAACCAGTCGGCCCGGCCGTTGGAAACGGGCGTGATCCACCGCAACCAGAAGTTGTCGGACGACTCTCTGCTGACGTGGCTGACCCCGGCCGGGAAGAGCATTCCCGCCGATGCGGCTTGGCTCGCGACGGTCGATCCGAACGGGAAGACCGTCCCGCCGCCGGGGGCGCCGACCAACAACGACAACTTCGTCCGCGAGTTCCCCTTCGAACTCAAAGAAGCCGACTTCAAGCGCGGCCAAGTGCTGTACAACGCGAACTGCGCCTTGTGCCACGGCGGAGCCGGGCACGCCAACGGCAAGATCGTCGAACGGGGCTTCCTCCGTCCGCCGTCGTACCACCTCGACCCCAAGGGGGAGGCGAAGGACTGGTCGACGCTGGTCATCGACAAGAACACGGGCAAAGCCGCCCCGGCCTACACGGGCAACCCGCAGGGCACCTCCCGCGGCTTTTACCGCTACGGGAAGATTCAACCGCTCAAAGACGTCAACGTCGGTTACATCTTCCAAGTCATCACCTGGGGCTACGGCGGCATGGCGTCGCACGATACCCAAATCCCGGATGCGGCCGACCGCTGGCGCGTCGCGGGGTACGTCCGGGCGCTGCAACTCAGCCAAGGGGCGAGCGCGGCCGACCTGCCGGATGATTTGAAGAAGCAGCTCGACAAGCCGAAGACCGCGAAGGCGGGGGAGAAGCACTAATGGCCGCCACCGCGACCCACCACGAACACCCGCACCACCCCGAAACGGCCATCCCGCAGCACGCGGTCGATGTCGCCCCCGTACGCCTCTACTCGCTGATCGCCGCCGTCGCCGGGTTCGGCGTCTACCTCGTGGCCGGGTTCATCAACTCCGGCACCGAAGGGAACGAGCACGGCACCCGCGAGTTCATCCTGAGCTACGCTTGCGGATTCGTCTTCTGGTCGAGCCTGCCCTTCGG
>JANOSQ010000763.1:0-2037 GCA_031415915.1 Fimbriiglobus sp.
CAGTTCCTGTCTCCTGCTGCCCGGATGACGTTCAACTCCGCCCTCCAGCCTGAAAGCCGCTCGCGCGTCCTCCCTGGACTAACGCTATCGCTAGAACCGGCGATCGACGCCCAACGTCCAGATAAAATTGGCTTGCAGGCCCCCCGATTTGACCGGCACAAGGCCGTTCGCGAGGATCGTGAAGGCGCCCGCCACAAACCGACCGCCGCCTGACAGGCTGATCGGGTTGTCCTTGCTGCGCGGCACATTCGAGCCCGAGTAGATAAGCGTCCGGCCGGCCGGCCTGATCGTGAAGTCCGGCGGCAGATCTCCGGCGTCACCGCCCGCCTGGAACTCCGAGAGCAAATCGAACGCCACCGTGAATTTGGGGCTGACCATCTGATCGAAGCCGAAGGTCCCCAGCATCGCACTGTTCTGTCCTTCGCCGGTACGGATCGCGAACCCCACGTTGGCATGCGGGGAGAATTTTCCGAACGTGGACGATGCGATCACGATCGCATTCGCCGCGATACTACCCGCTCCCAGAAAGTCTTTCTCGCTACCAGTGGGAAGCCGAACATCGGCCAGAAACGCCACCCCCGACTTCGCCGAGCTCCCCAGGTTGTACTTGAGGCGCGCGGCGATGTCGCCAATCCCGGCCTTCGAGCCGGACACGGTATTCGTCTTGGTGTATGTCCCGGCATTATCGAAGTAGTGGTTGCCGGTGACGGTCGAGTCGCTGAATACCCGGCCGTTGGCGGTCGCGTCCAGCGACGCCATCACAAAGGGGACCGCCATGCTCACGTCGAGCCGGTCGGTGACGCCGTAGGTGGCGAAGAGGGTGCTGACCTGCAAGTTGAACTGCATGTTCAAGTTCGCGCCAATGACATCGCGCTCATTCGGGGAATCGCCGAGCCCCACCAACAGGACGTCTTCATGCGCCAACTGGAAGCTCAACGAGTCCATCGATTGCCCGCGCAACTTGCTATATCGAATACCCGTGGTGTTGACACCGAACAGCGAGCGCCCGCGCCCCATGGTGTTCGCCCGCTCGGCGAATATCGGACCGGCCGACGTTGTTCCCAATACGAGTGCGCCATTCACCATGCTGACGGTGTTGCCGCTGCTCGTCGCGCTGATCGGTAGTCGGCCCACGCCGGCCGTGATTGACCCGGTGAGGAAGTTGACCAACTGATCGCCGGCGGTTTGGGCGGACTTCAGGTAATGGGCACCATGTGCGCCGGGACCGGTGTTCAGGCAGAGCGCCTGGCCACACTTTCCGAAACTGATCAACTCGCCGATCTTGTCCGACATTCCCTGCGCGACCGCCGGGAGTGGCGAGAGCGCGGTGAGGGCGACAACAACCGCGACGGCAGTGAGTTGAATCTGATGCTTCATGGGTCCTCCAGAGTGGATGGACGGCGGTCACAGCCGCCGCAATTGGAGCACGAACTAACGACCAAGATTCTGAGAGTGGCGGGAAGCGGCGGCGCTCTGGACGCAGGGTACCTCTTCTCGACCAGATATCGATGACGCCAATTGTGCGGGTAAATCGACGGTGGCGCTAGCCTGCGGGTCTATGGTTATTTATTGACACTGCCTTACTCCTTCGAACGGTCCAGCAATCTTATGACTCGCGTGGTCCGCGCCGCAGTAATGACGGCGCCACATCAGCCCCTCGAGCTACGCGAACTGCCGTGGCCGACCTTGACCTCGGGCAGTGCGATGCTGCGCACGCAGTACTCGGAAGTATGTGGCACCGACGTGCATCTGCATCACGGGCGACTGGCAGGCGTGCCCTATCCCATCGTGCCCGGCCACGTGTCCGTGGGCCATCTGGCCGAGATTCGCGGTGGCATGTCGGACATCGAAGGGGTCCCGTTCCGCGAAGGCGACTTGGTCACGTTTCTCGACGTACACGAGACGTGTGGGACGTGCTACGAGTGCCTGGTGACGAAGCAGAGCACCCGTTGTGCGCATCGAAAGGTGTATGGCATCACGTACGGTGTGGCGGACGGTCCGATGGGCGGATGGGCCGATCACATCTGGATGAAGCCG
>JANOSQ010000764.1:0-2268 GCA_031415915.1 Fimbriiglobus sp.
GTCCCAGGGCTTCCGCCCTGGGCTAGAGAAGTCGGCCCCGTTGGGGCGAAGATTGCCAACCACTTCGAGGATTGCCAGTGAGACGGAAATCGACTTCGAATACACCACGTCTCCTTGCCATCGGGTGTGGGATCTTCGCTGTGTGCTGTTTTCTATGCTGCGGGGGTTTCACATTTCTCGGCTGGTACCAAATCCAAGAGACGGAAAAGGAATTGGCCGAAGGGAACAGGTTGTGGGATGCGGGGAGCAGAGCGGAAGCGGTATCGAAGTACAAGTCCGTCTTGAACAAAGATCTGAATGGTATTCCGAGCGATGCCGAGAAACCAACTGTTTATCAACGCATCATCGACTTCGATGTTGAGCAAGGGAATCTAGACGCTGCGAAGAATAGCATCTCACTGGTCTTAGACAAGAAAGTGGACATCTCATCCAAGAGTCCGGCCACTCTGGAGTTGATCGCCAAAGTACGCGCCGAGCGTGACGCCAAACAAGCGGAACAACAGGCGAGAAAAGATGTCGAGGCGAAGAAAAAACAGGAAGAGCGAGAGAAGGCGCCACGTCTGTCGGTGGAAATTGTAAAAATCCGCATTGAACCATTCCGAACCGTTCAAGGATTGAACACCAGCATGGTTTGTGTTGACTGGAAGAATACCGGCAACCGGCCCATCCGCGGCTTGACGGCCAAGATTACGGCGTTCGACAGTCAAGGAAACGTAACGGACGCTTTCCCTGACTTCGACCTTTACATCTATGCAGTCGCGTCGAATGACCGTCCGGGAATTCTACCCGGCGATACCTTTATCAACCCCAATGATCAGGGGCGAATCATACCTCCACTCGTGACTACTCGAGTAGCCCGGGTCGAAGTCAAGATTGTTAAAATTGATGAGACTGTGCGTGAATAAAACTCGAGGGCGCGTTCGGGGTGAATACCAGACGCTCCTTTGCAGCAAAGAATTTGATTCCCCATGCCCCCGACCCCCGCCGCATTCGCCGATGCCCTCGTCCTCACCGGCCCGACGGCGTCGGGCAAATCGGGGATCGCACTCGACCTCGCCCAGCGCCTCGGCTGCGCCATCGTCGCCATGGATTCAATGACCCTGTACCGCGGCATGGACATCGGTACCGCGAAACCGACGCCTGCCGAGCGAGCGCTGGTTCCACACTACCTGCTCGACAAACTCGATCCGTGGGAATCGGGCAACGTCGCGTGGTGGCTCACGGAAGCCGCCGAAGCGTGCGAACAAATCCGCGCCCGTGGACTGCGACCCCTCTTCGTCGGCGGGACGCCGTTTTTCTTGAAGGCTCTCCTGCACGGTCTGTTCGATTCGCCCGCCATCGACGCCGGCATCCGCGAACGCCTGGAAGACGAAGCGGGAGCCATCGGCCCCGAAGCGCTGCATGCTCGGTTGGCATCGGTCGATCCCGTCACGGCGGCGCGGTTGCATCCGAACGATGTCCGCCGGGTCGTGCGGGCGCTCGAAGTCTTCGAAGGCACCGGCCGGCCGATCAGCGAGTGGCAAGGTTCATGGAAGAACGCGGCCGCGCCGATTCCGGTGGTCGCCCTCGATTGGCCGCGCGAGGCGCTGAACGACCGCATCGACGCCCGGATCGACGCGATGCTCGACGCCGGATGGCTCGACGAAGCCCGGCGATTGTTGGAGAAGCCCCTGAGCCGCGAAGCATCTCAAGCATTGGGCTACCGCGATCTCTTCGAATATCTCGCGGGGCAGGCCGATTGGGATTCCACCGTCGCCGATATCAAACTGCACACCCGGCAGTTCGCCAAGCGCCAGCGGACGTGGTTCCGCGGATTGAAGGAGTGCGTTTCGGTATCGGGCGAAGGGGAGGATGTTGTCGAGCGGGTGATGCGGGCGTTCGCGCCGCACTGCGAAACTGTTGCGCCCGGCGGATGAAATCCGTCCGGTGCCGAACATTCGAATTGCGGATTCAGCAAGCCCCCGCAATCGTGTACTATGTTTTCATGAGCATTCCCGGCCACTGGACGGCCGGCACAGACCCACGCATTGGGGCGGTTATGGCCAACGTCACGTTTCTGGTTCTCGAAGGGGTCGACAAGGGTCGCGTCTATCGGCAATTGACGATTCCCGTGACCATCGGCCGCGAAGAGGGGAACGGTCTCCGGCTCAACGACGAGCGCGTGAGCCGATACCACGCCAAGGTGCAGAGCGAAGACGGCGATGTGATTCTCACCGACCTCGAAAGCACCAACGGCACGCGGGTGAACGGCTCGACGATCCAGATTCG
>JANOSQ010000765.1:0-2030 GCA_031415915.1 Fimbriiglobus sp.
CGGAGATCAAGTTCACGAAGTTGAAGTGAGTCGTTCTTTCAGAGCCGGACGCGTGATCGACGGTCGAAACAAGACCGTCGCTCACGCGTCCGGCTCTGAAAGAATCACCGTCCCCACTTCCCCTGCACAGCCGGATTCACCACCATCTCCGCCGGCCATATCTTCTCGACCAGCAGTTTGCGGATCCCGACCGCGGCCATGTTCGCCATATCCAACCGCGATTGCACGTCGACCCCCGCCGTGTGCGCCGTCAGCACGACGTTGTCGAGAGTCAGCAGAGGCGTCCCGGTCGGCGGTTCGTCGCAGAACACATCCAATCCCGCCGCGGCGATTCGCTTCGACTTCAAAGCTTCGTACAGATCGGCTTCGTTCACCACTTCGCCGCGCGCCGTGTTGACGAGATGCGCCGTCGGCTTCATCAATCCGAGCGTCCGGGCGCAGATCAGGTTCCGCGTTTCCGGGGTCGTGGGCACGTGCAAACTCACGATGTCGGCCCGCTCGAAAATCTCGTCGTGAGACACCAGCGCGATCCCCTGCTGCTCGGCCCACGCCCCATCGACGTAGGGATCGCAGGCGATGACGGGCATCAAGAAGGCCTTCGCCCGCAAGGCCACAGCTTTGCCGGTGCGACCGAGGCCGATGATCCCGAGCAAGCGGCCGCGCAGGGGCAACTGCGCGACCCGGGGCCATCCGCCTTCGACCATGCGGTTGTGTTGCATCGTCAGGTTCTTGGCGAGCGCGAGCATGAGTAGGAGCGCGTGCTCTGCCACGGCGTCGTGGTTGGTGCCGGGCGCGTTGGTCACGGCGACGCCGCAATCGGTGGCGGCCTCGAGATCGACGCCGTCGTAGCCGACGCCGGCGCGGGCGATGACTTTCAGTCCCGCGGCCGCGGCCTTCTCGATGACGGCCCGCGTGTACGGTTCCGACCCCGCGAGACTGGCGACGCAGCCGGGGAGTTGATCGAGCAACTCGGGCACGGTCATCTGCGCGACCCGCTTCGGATAGACCAACTCGAAGTTAGATTCGAGCACGGGGGCATACGACTCGGGGATCTCCCGCATCGGCGCCGGGGCGATCAAGACTTTGGGAAGCATTCGACAATCTCCTGCTCCCCCTCTCCGCTTCGGAGAGGGGGCCGGGGGGTGAGGTCTCTTCGGTTTACGGTTGCGGCACCATCCGCGTGAAAGGCGGGACGAACGCCTGCAATGAGACCATCAGCCCGACGATGCACGCCAGGAAGATACTGTGCCAGATGACGGCTTTGAAGATGGCCCCTTCTTTGCCGACTTGGTTCGTGCCCGCCGTGGCCACGCAGATGCTCTGGGCGTCGATCATTTTCCCCATGACGCCGCCGGTGCTGTTCGCGGTGCAAATCAGCACCTCCGCTTGGCCGCGCGTGAGGTCCGGGAGCGTTCCCGCTTCGTGGAGTTGCCCCGCGGTGATCTTCTGCAAGCTGCCGAAGAGGGCGTTGCTGCCGGCGTCGGTGCCCGTGAGGAACACGCCGAGCCAGCCGAGCAGCGCCGCGAAGAAGGGGTACATCGCCCCGGTCTCCGCGAAGGCCACGCCCAGGGTCGCATCCATCCCGGCGTACTTCGTCACGTAGCTCAGGCCGAGCATACAGGCGATGGTCGGGATCGGGATTTTCATGTTGTGCATCGTCTTCACGAACACCCGCCACAAGGTGGCGCGCGATGTCCGTAGAACCAACGCCGAGATCAACACGGCCACCACGCAGGGGGTCCCGGCGGCGGTGAGCCATTTGAACTCGAAGACGGCTTTCTCCAAGCGTTCCTTCCCGGTGGCACCCGGTTTCTGCAAGCGGTCGGCCCGTTCGACTTCCATGTGCAAGCCGGGGACTTCGATCGGGTAGTAGGAACTGATGATGCCGAGATCGATGGGGCCGGGCTTCTCCAGTTGCCGGGCGTAACCGATCACGCCGAGGCAAAGGGCCATGATGACGAACGGCGACCACGCCTTGATCACCAGCCCCGGCGTCAGCGGGCGTTCGTCGTACGCATTCGCCCCCAAGA
>JANOSQ010000766.1:0-3460 GCA_031415915.1 Fimbriiglobus sp.
ACGCCGAGGAACAGCGCCGCCGGTTCGTCGCCATCGCGCTCCTTCAACACCCCGGACTCCCGCTGTTGGAATTCGAGCGGCGATTCGATGCTTCCCCCGACGACGATTTTCCACTTCTGGCGGAATTGGAATCGCTCGATCTCGCGGAGCGCACCGGGGACTATCTGCGTTTGACCCCGGCCGGCGTCGAACGTTCGGATGCCATCGGACCGGCACTCTATTCGACGGACGTGCGGACGCTCATGGGGGAGTACGAGTGGCACTGACGCTCTCCATCATCTACCGGGGCCCGCTGTCGAGTTGCAATTACGATGCGCGTACTGCCCGTTCGCGAAGCGGCGGGAGACGGCCGAGGAACTCGAACGGGACCGGGTCGCACTCGACCGGTTCATCACTTGGATCGAACGGCGACCGGCCGAGGATCGCATCCGGGTTCTGTTCACCCCTTGGGGTGAAGCGCTCGTGCGCCGGTGGTATCGGGAAGGGCTCGCGCGGCTGACGGCTTTGCGCCAGGTCGAGCGGGCCGTCGTGCAGACCAATCTGTCGTGCGGACTCGACTGGGTGGAGCGCTGCGACTTGAACAAACTGGCGCTCTGGACGACCTTTCACCCCACCCAGATCAGGCGTGAAAAGTTCTTGCAGCGGTGTCGGGAGCTGACGCATCGCGGGGTGCACTTCAGCGTCGGAGTGGTCGGGCTGAGGGAGCATTTCGCGGATATCGCCGCATTGAAGGAGGAGCTGCCCGCCGGGGTTTACCTTTGGGTGAACGCCTACAAAGACGTGCGCGACTACTACCGCCCCGAAGAAGCCGAGTGGCTCGCGGGGATCGATCCCCTCTTCCCGATCAACAACACCCGGCACCCCAGCCTCGGTCGAAACTGCCGAACCGGGCACGAGGTGATCTCGGTCGATGGCGAAGGCACCATCCGACGCTGTCATTTTGTTAAAGAGCCGCTCGGGAACCTGTACGAGGCCGGGATCGAAGAGATCTTGCGACCCAGGGTCTGCCCGAACGCGACGTGCGGTTGCCACATCGGCTACGTCCACATGCCGGAATTGGGCCTGTACGAGACGTTCGGCGACCGGGTTTTGGAGCGGATGCTCGGCGGGCGGAGCGCGCGGATCCCGCTTCAGGTTTCGAGCACCGGAGCGTAGTCGTCGGCATTGTCAAACCCGGCCAACCACGCCGCGGCCCGGCGGCACGTGTCGATCGCCGGTGGGACCCGGAGCACGTAGCGCCGGCCCGTCGACGGGCAATTGAGCGATACGCAGACCAGATCTTCATCCCGCTGCACCGCCGGCAGCAGCAACCCGATCAGCACCGCGATGATGGCGATGACGACGAGCAATTCGATGAGCGTGAATCCGCGCCGCATGAAGCCGACCCCCGACGGGAACGAGCCTTCATCATACCCGACGGAATGACCGGCGCAAAAAAAGCCCGCCCGCGAACCGAGGCTCGATCGTCGCCGGGGCGGGGAAGGATGGGGGTGCCTGAGCAGTACCCTCCAACGCTTATGGCTGCACCTTCCGGCCTGACCAGGTTCACGCCACCGGGATCGGCTCGATGCTGTACCGACGCGATGTCGTGCGGTATACTTTGTCGCGTGTCGTCCTGCAAATCTCGCCGGAGGTTGGCCCGTGAAAGTTCTCAGCCGTCTTTTATTGTCCACATCGCTCGCACTGCTGCTCTGGGTCGAGACCGCGCCCGCGCAGGATCCAGTTCAACTGCCGCCACAGTCGAAACTCATCGCACCGAAGTCGGCATTGGATGGGCCACTCGCCAAACTGTGCGCCCCGGATCCGAAAGATGATGAATTGCGGAAGCTCATGAAGGAGCGCGTGAAAGCGAGTGCCGAGTACGTGCGCCAATCGGGCCAGAGACTGGGAAACATCAAAGAGGAAGACTACATGGCCCAGTTCACGGGCTACATGGCCGCGTCGAAGCGGCTGGGGGAATACACCTCCGAACTCGTGAATACGCCGGAAGAGAAAATCGCGGCGCTGACGTTGGAATTCGAACGGGCTAAGGATTTCGAGAAGAGAATTAAAGAACGCACGGATGCCGGTGTAGGGTCACCTCTCTTGAAGGAGGGCGCCCGCGAGTGCCGGCTCGATGCGGAAATCCAACTTCTAAAGGCGAAGCTGGCACTCGAGAAGTCCAAATAGAAATGACCGAAGCCGGGAACCCGTTTCCGAGTTCCCGGCTTCACTCGTAGCACGTCGCCGGGGCGGGGAAGGATGGGGTGCCCTGAGCATCATCTTTTGATTCAACTGCTATGCGGTTTGCAGACATCGGAGGCTTGAGCTAACCAAGTGCGATAGTCGTCGAGGAGTGCTCGTTTTCTCTCAATGAGTTTGTCGCAGATTTGTGTCGGTAAGCCGACAATAACCACAACCTCCCGGATCACGTCATCTGAGATCTTTTCGATCCGAGCAATAGCTGAAGGGGAAATCAGCATCTCGGAAGGGAATCGCATATCGCGCAGCACATAAGCTACGAAAGATTGCTTTCCACCGTAGCACATCTTCACGCGATTTTCGTATTGATAGTGTTCCGGATACGGATGATAACTTCTGAGACTGAGGCCTGCTCCCGGACCGCACAATCCGTTGTCGATCAACACGATTTGATCGCCGACAAGCATTCCATCATCCAATCCTCGATCTTCGTCGCCGACCCACAGCATAAAAGCGAACAAGTCGGAGGCCTTTTCGGGATTCCATGCAATACGGACGGCAGTCGCTTCACGGGCAGCTTGCACGGTATGTCCCGGCAGCAATGGCATGACTACGATTTTGTCGCAGATAATCTGCGGGTCGATAATTTGACCGAAATGACACAAGACAGAGGCCGCAGGACATACCCATGCGTCCACAATCGGAACTTGTGCGACTTTTCCTAAGAGCGAGATCAGTTCCTCTCGCTCACAAATCTCCGGCGTTCGACCTATTGAGTTCGTACATAATTTGAGAACCCAGCGGTTGCCAATCGGATCTTTCAGAAGCCTCTTCGGATTCGTGCCGCCTACAGGCCAATGTTCAAGAGCCCAATCGCCAGCAAGGGCGAGATCCGGCCTATTGGTCGCATGACCTTGAATGATCGCCTGGGCATCCTCAGAAGTCACGGGTTCTGCTCATTGTTGGGTAGGTGATTGGATGGTGAGTTCTTCGAACTGCCTGGTAGCGAATTCGGTGAGCCTGCTCGACTCGGCTGATGAGAGCATTCGGCGAGTCGTTTGGTGAGAAGGGAAACCAATTCGACGCGGCTGTCGTAATCGAGCGATTCCGCCGCGTCGAGAACGAGATCGAATGTGGAAATTGTGGACATGAAAGTGGTCTCGAGCGGAAAACGTCGCCGGGGCGGGGAAGGATGGGGGTGCCCTGAGCAGCACCCTCCAACGCTTATGGCTGCACCTTCCGGCCTGACCAGGTTCACACCTTCAGGTCTGTCAGGCCC
>JANOSQ010000767.1:0-1509 GCA_031415915.1 Fimbriiglobus sp.
CGAGGATGCTCTTGTTGTAAAGCTCCTTCTTCGTGCGGGCCTCGCTGACATCCTTCGGATCGTTGCCGCCGAAGAGGCGGTCGAACACCGATTTCGGGTCGGTTTCCTTGGCGTTGGGGGTCGATTCCGACCGCCACGACAGGTTCGAGGAATAGGCGCAACTGTAGCCCGAGTCACAGTTGCCCGATTGGCCGCCGCGTTCGATGCCGAGTTCGAGGCTGGGGAATCGGGTCGCGTCGCCGATGACGGAGGCGACGTGCTGATCGGCCGAGATGCCGACGCGGATGTCGGCCCCGTGCGTTTTGCGGACTTGGCGACCGGTGAGGAACGAGGACATGGCGCGGGCGTGATCGCCGGGGCCGTCGCCGTTGGCGTTGGCTTTGTCGAGCTTCAAGCCGGTCATCACGTTGATGTTGGCTTTGTACGGTTCCAAGCTCGCGAGGATGTCCGGCAGCTTGTCGAGCTTCCCTTCGCTCTTGGGCGTCCAGTCGGCCATGTGGGCGCCGTTGGGGACGTAGAGGAACGCGAGCCGTTTCGCAGCCGGGGTGGCCGCGAGGCTCGGCGCCGCTGCGGGGGCCAGCGATTCGAGCCACGGCAGGGCGATGACGGTGCCCAAACCCTTCAGTGCGGTCCGCCGCGATATGCTCGGATTCATGCTCACTCGCTCCTCTTGCTCTGGCGTTTGGTGAACGGGTCGGACTGCGCGATGGCCAAGATCAGTGCGGAAAACTTGTCGTCGGCGGATTTCAACTTGGCCACCAGATCATCGAGGGCGCACTTATCGTAGTATTCTAGCCCACGGCCGAGGGCGAAGGTCAACAATTTTTCGGCCAAGCACCTGCGGAATAAATCGGACTTCCCGAGCAGCACCTTTCGCAATTCGGCGGGGCCATCGAATTTCGCGCCGTCCGGGAGGACACCGGTGGAATCGATCTTGGTCGCTTTCTCAGTGCTTCGCCAGCCACCGATGCCGTCGTAGTTTTCCAGCCCGAAGCCGAGGGGGTCGAGCTTCGCATGGCAACCGGCGCAGCTCGGGTTGGCCCGGTGCTGCTCCATTTGCTGGCGGAGGGTGCCCTTCAACGGGGTCGCTTCCAACTGAGGGACGTCGGGTGCCGGGGGCGGCGGCGGTTGGCCGAGGAGGTTGTCGAGCACCCATTTGCCGCGCTTCACCGGGGAAGTGCGGGTCGGGTTGGAGGTCACCGTGAGGAAGCTGGCGTGGGCGGTCAGCCCGCCGCGCTGTTGATCCTTGAGTTTGATCTGCTGGAACTCGCTCCCGCGGACGCCGGCGATGCCGTAGTGCTTGGCGAGCCGGTCGTTGACGAAGGTGTAGTCGGAATCGAGGAACTCGGTCACGCGGCGGTCGTTCTTGACGATGTGCTCGAAGAACAATTCCGTCTCGCGGATCATGGCGTTCTTGAGCGCGTCGTCCCAGTTCGGATACGCATCCTTGTCCGGTGTCAGCGTGCGAATGTTCCGCAGCATGAGCCATTGCCCAGCGAAGTTCTCGGT
>JANOSQ010000768.1:0-2368 GCA_031415915.1 Fimbriiglobus sp.
CGACTACCGTAACGGCGTCCGACTCTCGAAGAAGGAGATGGAGCCGTACGAGGCGCGGATGGAGCGCTCGCCGTCGCTTCGCAAGTACGACATCACGATCAAGCCGTGCGGCAGGTGAATCAAGTGCTGCCGCTCGCCTTACGAGTCGACAAATCCCTTCGGCCTGAAAGGCCGATTCATTGCCAACCGGGAACCGACCTTTCAGGCCGGACTTCTTGCTCTCGTGTGAACTCAGGCCTCCGTTGGCTCCGCCAACTCCGACCTGGGCTGACAGAATCGGCCTGACAGGCCGAAGAATCAAGGCATGACATTCATGGGGACTCGTTACACTCCGAAAACCTCCAAGAACCGTTGCTACACCCTAAATCCGGGTGTAGCAACAGTTCTTGGAGTTTGGGCATCGTCCGGGTGGTCGTGCGACTGGAATGGTTATCAGACCGTGCCGAAGCGTTCCATTCGTCCAAACCGATTCGTCCAAGATGGTCGCGGCATCGGTGCCGTGGTTCCCGTGCCTTCGATCCGCGCAAGTCCTTACTGCGCTTAGCCCAACGCCCGACAACCGATTCCGATTCGTCCAATGCGTCCAATGCGTCCAAATGGTTCCACGCGGGGGTGGCACACATTCGGATGGAATCATTTCCCGCGCCCCGTTTCACCCCGGCGTGCCGCCGAACTCGAAAGTCGCCTCCCGCCCGAAATCGGACGGAACCCCTTGCCGCGCTAGGTCGTTCCGCATGGAGGAGTTCATTCCGCGGTTGGGTGGGTGGGTAGACACCGGAATGACGACTCCGAGAATCGTTGCTACACCCCTAAAACCGCGCCCCGGCGATGGTCGCTCCGCCCGCGAAGCCGGCGAAAGCGCTGAACGAACCGAGCGGGCTGCCCGCCAAGCTGAACGAAGAGACGTTGGATTGCAACCCGACGCCCGGGGTCACGCGGATGTCGAGCAACCCGTCACCGTTGGAGTCGGCCAAGCCGACGAACGCGCCGCCGGTGAAGTCCGCATCGTAAGCGAAGAAGCTGCCGAGTTCGGCGCCGTTGACGCCGCTGAAAGTTTTGACGTGGCCCCGCGACCCGCCCCCGCTGGAGACGACGATGTCGGCGCGGCCGTCGCCGTCCACATCCCCCGCGGCCACGTAGACGTTGCCCGAGAGGAAGCCGGGGAACGCGAAGAAGCTGTTGTCGAAGTTCGGCAGCGAGGGCGACGAGAACTCGGCGCCGGTGAGGCCGTTGAACACTTTGACGTGCCCGTCGATGGCCGCGGCGGTGACGATTTCGTCCCTGCCGTTGTTGTCGAAGTCCGCGGCGGAGACGCTCACGTTGCCGAGGAAGTTTTCGTAGGCGAAGAAGCTGGCGATCTCCGCTCCGGTGAGGCCGTTGAACGCTTTGACGTGACCGCCGAGCACGCCGTCGGCGCTCACGAGGATGTCCGCGAAGCCGTCGCCGTTCACGTCGCCCGACGAGACGTTCACCGTGCCGAGGAAGTTCTCGAAGGCGAAGAAGCTGCGGATTTCCGCGCCGGTGACCCCGTCGAAGACTTTGACGTGCCCTTGCGGCGCGACCGCGGTGACAATCGCATCCGCGACGCCGTCGCCGTTGACATCGCCCGCACCGACGCGGACTCCCCCTTGGAACCCGGCGAACGGCACGAGCGCGGCCCGGACGGCGCCGGTCGTCGGATCGAGCAGCCGGACATCGCCTTGCGCACCGGTTCCCGAGCCGACCACGAGGACACCTTCGGGGACGGCGGCGATGCCGTAAAAGTCCGTGGTTCCGGGACCGATGGAGCCGACGAAAGTCGCCGCGCCGGTGGACAAATTGATGGTGTAAAGGCCGTTCGTGGCTCCGACGCGCAGCGCGGCGTACGCCGTGTTCGTCCCGTTGATACTTTCGACGATGTCGAAACCGCCGTCCGAGGCGAGGCCGAGCACCACACCGAGCGGGCCGACGTTGTTGACGATGCCCTGGTTCGGGTTGGGGGTGCCGTCGATCCCGCCGATGCGAACCAAACTGTTGCTGCCGCGGGAAATCCCGAAGAGCGTCGTCGGGATGGTGCCCGGCTGACTCTGCCGATCCGTGTTGCGGTCGTAGGCCGCGCCGATGATGGGCTGGGCGGCCGGCAAAGTGTATGTGAGGTCGGTGTCGTTCCCGGCCAAGGCTCCGGTGTTGGGGTTCATGCGGGCGTTTTCGTCGTTGCCATTCACGTAGCGGATGCGATCGACGGTCGGGTTGAAGTCGTACCCGGTCACGACATCCCCGGCGCCGGCGAGGGCCGCCGCCGTCTGGCCGATGAGTGTCGCTGTCCCCGTCAGCGGGTTGATGCGGTAGGTGAAGATCACCGAATTGTTCGCGCTGCCGTCGGTCACCG
>JANOSQ010000769.1:0-4837 GCA_031415915.1 Fimbriiglobus sp.
AAAGCGAAGCGGCGCGGCGCACTACCCGCCGGCCGAAATCGCGCCTACACTGCTGGTACGGGGTGGTTCCCAACGGGGACCGCCCCGCGTTCTTTTCCCGACCGGAGTTCCGACGTGGCCGATTTGCAAACGCCACTCCACGCGTGGCACGTCGCCCGCGGTGCCCGCATGGTGCCCTTCGGCGGTTGGGACATGCCGGTGCAGTACACGGGGATCATCGAAGAACACAAGGCGGTGCGCGGAGGCGCTGGTCTGTTCGACATCGGCCATATGGCCCGTTTGAGCTTCACCGGTAAGGGCGCACTCGCGTTTCTGGAATCGGTCTTCACGAACTCCGTCGCCACGATGACAGTCGGCCAAGTCCGCTATGGGTTGCTGTTGAACGACCGCGGGGGAATTCTCGACGACATCCTCGTTTACCGGTTCAGCGATCACTTCGAAGCGGTGGTGAACGCCGGCAACCGGGAGAAGATCCTCGTCTGGCTCCATACGCACTTGGGAAACTCGGACTGCACCATCGTCGATCACACCTTCGAAACGGCGATGATCGCGTTGCAAGGTCCGCGCTCGGTGGAGATGGCCGCCGGGTTCTTCGCCGACGATGTGAGCGCGCTGAATTACTACACCGTGCGCCACACGACCTGGAGCGGACACGCCGTCACGGTCAGCCGGACGGGTTACACCGGGGAAGACGGTTTCGAGATCGTCATCGCCAATGCGCTGGCCGTGCCGCTCTGGGACGCGCTGATCGCGAAAGGCGCTGTCCCCTGTGGACTAGGCGCCCGCGACACGCTCCGACTCGAAGCCGCGATGCCGCTGTACGGACACGAGTTGAACGAGAAGATCGATCCGATTCAAGCGAAGCTGGAGTGGGCCGTGAAGATGGACAAAGGCGAGTTCCTCGGCCGCACGGGGTTGCTCAATCGCCTGCCGGCGCTGCCCGAGCGCGTCGGCATCTTGCTCGAAGGCAAGCGGGCCGCCCGCGAGGGTGCCATGCTCTTCGCGGAAGGCTCCGCCCTCGGCGAAGTCACCAGCGGGAGTTATGTCCCGCACTTGCAGCAGTCGATCGCCATGGCCTATCTGCCGAAGCGTTTCACGCCCATCGGTACCGAGTTGCTCGCCGATCTCCGCGGGACCAAGGTGCCCGCGAAGGTCGTTTCTCTGCCCTTCTACACCCGACCGAAAGCGTGACACCATGACGAACCCGACCGACCTGCGCTACGCTCCGACGCACGAGTGGGTGAAACTCGAAGGCAGTATCGCCACCATCGGCGTGTCGAAATTCGCCGTCGAACAACTGACCGAACCGACGTTCCTCGAACTCGCCAAGCGGGGCAAGTCCGTCCGCGAATCCGAGGAGATCGGCGTCATCGAAAGCGTGAAGAGCACATCGTCGATCTACTCCCCGCTATCGGGCGAAGTGGTCGAAGTGAACCAAGCGGCCCTCGACAACTTGGCGTTGGTCAACGACGACCCCTTCGGCGCCGGCTGGCTGCTGAAGTTGAAGGTCAATCCGGACGTCTCACTCGACCACCTGCTCGACGCGACGCAGTACGATGCCCAGATCGCAGGCCATTGATCGAAAACAATTTCACCGCAGAGGAAGAGGAGGGCACAGGAGACAGAAACGATCCGAGGATGGTGTACTTCACCGCATTTGGACTTTTGATTTCTCACGCGCCCTCTTCTTCCTCTGCGGTGAATCGTTTTCACTTTTTTAACATTCCAAGGTCGCCGAAGATGTCGGAATACGTTTTGAACACGCCCGAAGACATCGCCGCGATGCTCGCCCGCATCGGCGTGCCGACGGTCGAGAGCCTCTTCGCGAACATCCCGGCTCACCTGCGATTCCAGCGGATGCTGGACATCCCGCCGGCGCTGACCGAGATCGAACTCACGGCCCACATGCAGGCGCTGGCGAACAAGAATCGGTCGGCGACCGACGCCGTCTGCTTCCTCGGCGGCGGGGCGTACGACCATTTCATCCCGAGCGTCGTCGATGCCATCGCCTCGCGCTCGGAGTTCTACACGGCCTACACCCCGTACCAAGCCGAGGCGAGCCAAGGGACGCTGCAGGTCGTCTACGAGTATCAAACGCTCATGGCTCAATTGACGGGTATGGACGTCGCCAACGCCAGCCTCTACGAGGGCGGCTCCGCCGTCGCCGAAGCGGTGCTCATGGCGCTCGGCATCACCGGACGGACCGGGGAAGTGCTGATCGCCGAGAGCGTCCACCCGGAGTACCGGCAGACGCTGACGACTTACGTGCGGAACCTGAAGTGTTCGGTGCGGACGCTGCCGACGCCCGAGGGGTTCTTGAACCCGGACGACGTGGCCAAAGCCGTCGGCGATTCGACCGTCGCGGTGATCGCTCAGTCGCCGAACTTCTTCGGCCATCTCGAAGAGATGAAAGCCATCGGCGAAGCGGCGCGAAAAGCCGGGGCCATCTTCATCGATGTCTTCGATCCCGTTTCGCTCGGTCTGCTGGCGACGCCCGCCGACCACGGGGCTGACATCGCCGTCGGCGAGGGACAGGGTCTCGGCATCCCACTCGGTTTCGGTGGGCCATACCTCGGCATCCTGACGTGCCGGAACGAGTACGTCCGCAAGATCCCCGGCCGGCTCGTCGGCGAAACGACCGACCGCAACGGCAAACGCTGCTGGGTGCTGACGCTGCAAACTCGCGAGCAGCACATCCGCCGGGAGAAGGCGACGAGCAACATCTGCACGAACCAAGGCCTCTTCGCCCTGCGGGCCGCGGTGCATGTGACCGCCCTCGGCCCGGCGGGGTTGAAGGAGACCGCCGAGTTGTGCGTCCGCAAGGCCCACTACACCGCGGAACAACTGGCGAAGTTGCCCGGTGTGAAGATGAAGTTCGAGCGGCCCTTTTTCAAGGAGTTCACGCTGAGCGTGCCCGGAAACGTGTCGGCGATGCTGAAGAACCTGCGCGGGCAAGGCTACCACGCCGGGTTGCCGACAGGGCGATGGTACCCGGCCCACACCGACGGGTTGACGGTCGCCGTGACCGAGAAACGGACGAAGGGGGAGATCGACGGGCTGGTCGGCGCGGTAACATTGGCGGTGGGCTGAATCGAACGAGAGGTGCGCGATGCCGAGTCCTTTTCCGGGCATGGATCCGTGGATCGAAAACGCGGAGTACTTCCGCGACTTCCACCACACGATGATCACGCTGATCCGCTCCGCGATCAACGAACGCGCACCCAAAGGGTATGCCGCGCGCGGCACGCAGCTCGTTTGGATAGACGACGATCAAATCCGCGAGCCCGATGTCGGCGTGTTCGGCCGCCGTGGGAATCACACGTTCAACGGCCCGCTGACCCTCGCAGGCGCGCTGGCGGTTGAAGAAGAAGTTGCAGCGGTCGAGGTCGAACAACCCTATCTCGAGATCTTTTCCAAAGACGGCATGCGGCTCGTCACGGTGATTGAGATCCTGAGTCGCTCGAACAAACGGCCGGGTGACAACGGCCGCACCGCTTACTTGGAGAAGCAGAAAGAGTGCAAGGAGAAAGGCGTCCACCTCGTCGAGATCGACCTGCTCCGGGGCGGGCCGCACACGACGGCGGTGCCGCTGGCGAAGTTGCGGGCGAAGGCCGGTGCGTTCGACTACCACGTGAGCATCACGACGTGCAACCGGCCGATCCGCTATTACGGAGTGCCGATCCGCATGGGCGATCCGCTGCCGATGATCCCGATCCCCCTCGACCCGGAGATGGAACCGGTGCGGGTCGAATTGCAACCGCTCTTCGAGCGGACCTACGACACCGGGAAGTACGGCGAATTCATGGACTTCGACAAGCCTTGCGACCCGCCGCTAACACCGGAACAACAAACATGGGCCGAAGGAATTCTGAAGGCCAAGGGCCTGCTGAGCCAAACCGATTCGCAATGACCCACGGGCACCTATGAACAACACCCAATCGACCGGCCTCATCTTCGAACTCTCCAAATCCGGCCGGCGCTGCCACCGGTTGCCGAAGTGCGATGTGCCGAACTCGGCGCGCATCGACTCGATGATCCCGAAGGAGCACTTGGCGAAGGCCACGCCGCCGCTGCCGGAGGTCGGCGAGATCGACCTGATCCGCCATTTCACGAACCTGTCCGCGCAGAACATGAGCATCGACACCAACTTCTACCCGTTGGGGTCGTGCACGATGAAGTACAACCCGAAGCGGCACGAGCGGATCGCCGGGTTCCCCGGCTTCGCCAACCTCCACCCGCTCCAAGACGACGACACAACGCAGGGGATGCTCGAACTCCTCTACGAGATGCAGCAGTACCTCGCGGAAATCTCCGGCCTGCCCGCCGTGAGCTTGCAACCGGCCGCCGGGGCGCAGGGCGAACTCACGGCGCTGTTCGTCGCCCACGCTTACTTCCACGACAAAGGCGAAGGCCACCGCACCAAGGTTCTCGTGCCGGACAGCGCCCACGGAACCAACCCCGCTTCGGCCGCGCTCGCCGGATTCGACACGATCACAATCAAGAGCGGCGCGAATGGCCTCGTCGATCTCGATGACTTGAAAGCGAAGCTCGGGCCGGACACGGCCGTGTTCATGATCACCAATCCGAACACGCTCGGTCTTTTCGAGACGCAAATCCAAGTGATCACCGAACTGCTGCACGCCCAGGGGGCGCTCGTCTACTTGGACGGCGCGAACATGAACGCCATCCTCGGCATCACGCGGCCGGGAGACTTCGGCGCCGACATGCAGCACTACAACGTCCACAAAACCTTTACCGGCCCCCACGGCGGCGGTGGCCCCGGCAGCGGTCCCATCGCGGTGCGTGACTTCTTGGCCCCCTACCTGCCGGTCGGCGG
>JANOSQ010000770.1:0-6630 GCA_031415915.1 Fimbriiglobus sp.
GGAGCCGGGGGTTCGCTCGTCCCGTGCGGTGGGCGTGACCCCCCCGGGTAGTTGCCGGGGGGGGCCTTCGCTGTCTCGGTGGGCTCCCCCCCACCGCTCGGAGGCGTCGACTTCGCTTCGCCGTTGCCGGTGAAAGTCAGCAGTACGCCGCCGACCATGACTTTGTCGCCGGCTTTCACCTTGATCTCGCCGATAGTCCCCGCGGCTTCGCTGGTCACGGGCACGGAGGCTTTGTCGGTTTCGACATCGAGCAGATCCTGCCCCGCGGTCACGGTGTCGCCGGGCTTCACGCGCACGGCCACCACGGTCGCGGAATCGATACCTTCTCCGAGTTCGGGCAGGACGATGTTCATATTGCTCCCGAGGAACCGGCCGCGCGGGTGGGATCGCCCACATTCAAGCCGGGGATGTTTTGAAAGTCTTTGAGGTTGCGGGTCGCGAGTTCTCCGCCGTGGAGCATCGCGGTCCCGGCGATGCTGCTGTCGCCGAGGGACATTTTCTTGGTTTGCTTCAACCGGATGGCTCCGTCGAGCACGGGATCTGTGATCGCGATGATCTCCAGGGTTTCCAACATCTCTTCGATCAAAGTCCGTTCCGAGTCGCTGAGTTTGTGGTATCCCAAGACCTCGAGGCGGCTGATCGCGGAAATCGAGACGACGTTGTTCCCGAGCCAGACCCGAATCTCGACGTTTTCAGGTTTGGAGGAGAGAATGAGGAGATTGCTGTCGACGATCATTCCTCTCGCCCCGGCTGTGGAGGATCCCTGCGGAGTTCGCGGATGTACTCGACCGGGTCTTCAATGTCCCGGAACGGATTCATGCGTGCCATTTCTTCGAGAAGCTCCCTCAGCGTCCGCTTGTCCTTCGAGGCAGGCGGCGGTGGCACGACGACTTCGACCGCCACCGGGCCGTCCGCAGGCAGTGGCGGGGCGCCCTTGGCCCCCCATGTGACGATGCCGTTTTGCAAAGTCGCGGGAAATACGTTATCCATTGTGCGCCTCCCGGGTGTGGCAATTATACCGTCCACGGCGCCGGGGCGTCCGGGTTGATTCCGAGGTCCGCGATGGCCTGGTTCACCACGGCGCAGTCGATTTCCTTGCGCTGGGCCAGTGCGTAGAGTGCGGCGACCGCGACGTGCTCGGCGTCCACTTCGAAGAACCGCCGGAGGTTCTTGCGCGTTTCGCTGCGGCCGAAACCGTCGGTGCCGAGTGCCGTCAATCGATTGTCGAGGAACGGCCCGACCTGCTCGGCCAGCGTGCGCATGTAGTCGCTGCTGGCGATGATCGGGCCCTTCGTGTCGGCGAGCACCTTGCGGACGTACGCGGTCTTCTTCTCGCCGGTCGGGTGCAGGCGGTTGTGCCGTTCGCATTCCAGCGCGTCGCGGCGGAGTTGCTGGTAGCTCGTCGCGCTGTAGACGGTGCTGCCGACGCCGTACTTCTCGGCGAGGATCTTCTGCGCCCGCAGCACATCGTTGAGAATCACCCCGCTGCCGAGGAGTTGGACGGTGTGCTTAGCGTTCGGCGGTGTCACGGTGCGAACCGGGTACAGACCGCGGATGATGCCTTCGCGCACATCTTCGGTGGGCAACGCCGGCATGTCGTAGGCTTCGTTGTAGACCGTGAGGTAGTAGAACTCCTCGACGTTCTGCACGAACATGCTGTTGATGCCGTGCTCGATGATCACCGACAATTCGTAGGCGTAGGCGGGATCGTAGGCCCGGCAGCTCGGCACCGTCAGGGCATTCAGGTGGCTGTGACCATCCTCGTGCTGGAGACCTTCGCCGTTGATGGTGGTGCGCCCGGCGGTAGCGCCCAGTAGGAAGCCGCGGCAGCGGGCGTCGGCGGCGGCCCAGACCAAGTCGCCGACGCGCTGGAAGCCGAACATGCTGTAGAAGATGTAGAAGGGGATCGTGTTCACGCCGTGCGTGTTGTACGCGGTGCCGGCCGCGATGAAGCTCGCCATGCTCCCGGCTTCGTTGATCCCCTCTTGCAGAATCTGACCCGTGGTGCTCTCGCGGTACGCCGTCGAAGTGCCCATGTCCACGGGGCGATAGAGCTGCCCCTTGCTGCTGTACATGCCGAATTCCTTGTACATCGGCGGCATCCCGAAGGTCTGGCCTTCGTCCGGCACGATAGGCACGATCAACTGGCCGACGTTCTTATCCCGCATGACACCCTTGGCCATGAGATCGACCCAGGCGAGCGTCGTCGAACGCGGCTTGATGGTGGCGCCGTACAAGCCTTCGAACGACTTCCGCTCCGGTGGCACGCACGGTTTGAATTCCGTGCGTCGGCTCGGGTTGAACCCGCCGAGCGCTTGGCGGCGCTCCATCAGGTACTTCATCTCAGGGCTGTCGGGCGCGGGCTTGTAGAACGGGACATCGGCGAGTTGGTCGTCGGTGAATGGCAGTTCGAAGCGGTCACGGAAGACCCGGAGGGCGGCGACGAGGCGTTTCGATTTCTTCTGATCGTCCGAAAGGTTCGGGTCGGCTTCGATCGGCCCGGCGAGCATCTTCAACTGGTGCGTCGTGTTCTTCCCTTCGCCGCCGTCGCCCGGGATACCGTACCCTTTGACCGTCTTCACCAGAATCACCGTCGGCTGACCTTTGCAATCGACCGCCGCTTTGTACGCCGCATAGACTTTGATCGGATCGTGGCCGCCGCGGCGGAGGTTGGCGAGTTGCTCGTTGCTGAGTTGCTCGACCATCGCCTTGAGTTCGGGCGAGTTGAAGAAGTGCTCGCGGATGAACTCCCCGCCTTTGACGACGTACTCTTGGTATTCGCCGTCGACCACTTCCATCATCCGGCGTTGCAGGGCGCCCGTGTAGTCGGCTTTAATCAGTTCGTCCCAGCCACTGCCCCAGACGACCTTGATAACGTTCCAACCGGCGCCGCGGAAGAGCCCTTCGAGCTCTTGGATAATCTTGCCGTTGCCGCGGACGGGGCCGTCGAGGCGCTGGAGGTTGCAGTTGATGACCCACGTCAAGTTGTCGAGTTTCTCGCGGGCCGCGAGGGTGATGCAACCCAAGCTTTCCGGTTCGTCGCATTCGCCGTCGCCGAGGTAGGCCCAGACGCGGACATTGTCGGTCTGGGCGAGGCCGCGATCGCGCAGGTAGCGGTTGTAGCGGGCGTGGTAGATGCTCATGATCGGGCCGAGGCCCATCGACACGGTTGGATACTGCCAGAAGGTGGGCATGAGCCACGGGTGCGGGTAGCTGCTGAGGCCCCCACCCGGCTGGAGTTCCTGCCGGAAATTCGTCAGTTGCGTCTCGTTCAATCGTCCTTCGAGGAAAGCGCGCGAGTACGGCCCTGGGCTGGCGTGGCCTTGGAAGAAGACGACGTCGCCGGGGTGATCGGCCGTGCGGCCTTTGAAGAAGTGGTTCTGGGCGATCTCATACAGCGTCGCGGCGCTGGCGAAGGTGCTGATGTGCCCGCCGACGTTGGTGTTCTTGTTCGCCTTGAGCACCATCGCCATCGCGTTCCAGCGGACGATCGATTTGATCTTGCGCTCGATCTCGCGGTTGCCGGGGAAGCGGGGTTGGTCTTCGGGCTGGATCGTGTTGACGTAGCCGGTCGTGACGCCGCTCGGCAGTTTGGCCCCGGCTTTCCCGGCGACGGCGATCAGGGTTTCGAGCAGGAACTGCGCGCGATCCGGGCCTTGGTGCTTGATGAGCGCTTCGAGGGAGTCGAGCCATTCGGCGGTTTCAATCGGGTCTGCGTCCACGGGAAGTCGGCCCTTGGCGAGCACGTCGGGGTTGGCGTGCATAGTCTCAAACCTCTTCCATGTGGGCATTCGGCGAACGGGTCGGCCGCGGGTGCAAACGCAATCGGTGAACGGTTAAGATAGAAAAGCCGTTCGGACGCGTCTACGGGATGTCGGAGACCTCACCCCCTAGCCCCCTCACCGAAGCGGAGAGGGGGAACAGGATTCACTCATTCTCCCCCTCTCCGCTTCGGAGAGGGGGCCGGGGGGTGAGGTCTCTTCTTTGGGAACCTCTCCAATGCTGCGCTTCACCCTAGCTTCATTCGCATTGCTCGGCGCCATCTCCGGTGCCCCGTCCCAGGAATCGCCCAAACCGGCGCCCATCGCGGCGACGCGCGTCCTGACCACCGCCGCGGAATCGACCCTCGGCCTCGCCACCGCCAGCCTCAAAAAGCAGTCCGGCATCGACTTCGACCTCACCGGCGCCGACGCTTCCGCGAAGGTCGAGCCGATCCCGGCGACCGATTTCTGGCTCGCGGTCGAATCGCTGGCCAAGCAAACCGGCTCACGGATCAGTCCCATCGCCGGGAAAGTGCGGTTCGCCAAGGGTGCGTCCGGGCCGAGCAGTGTGGACGGGCCGTTCCGCGTCAGCGTGAAGCAAGTGATCGCGAAGCGCGACTTCGACACCGATACCACCGCTTACGCCATCTCGTTGGAGGTGATGTGGGAGCCGCGCTTCCCCGTTTACATGATCGACGATGTGCCGAAGATCGACACCGTCACGGCGGGTGGGAAGCCGGTCAAGGCGCTGACCGGCGGCGGACGCGTGCCGACGGTCGGCTTCCGTCAGTTGTCCACCGTGCGTTTGGAAGGCATCCCGCGCAGCGCGGCGACCCTCGACGTGCTCCGCGGCAGTTTCCGCGTCGTCGCGGCTGAGAAGCTGCTGGCCGTGGAGTTCAAGGATTTGACCGCCGTCAAGCCGCTGTCGCAGACAACCGACGGCGTGACCCTGACCCTGCAGCCAGTGAAGCGGTCGGGCAAACTCACTATCTTCGACATCAACATGGAATACCCGCCGAGCCACCCAGAGTTCGAGAGCTTCGAGCTGTGGGCGAGTGCGAACAAGCTGAAACTCTACCCGCCGAACGCGGCCAAGGGCTTTGAACCGACCGACTACAGCACCCACGAAGCGGGGCGCCGCATCGCGGCGAGCTACAGCTACGAAGCCCCCGCGGGCAAACCGGCGCCGCTCGCGGATCTGAAAGGCTGGCGCGCCGTCTACGAAACCAGCGGCCCGATGGTGACGCAGACGGTGAAGTTCGAGTTAAAGGGGATCGCGCTGCCGTGAATGAGCTTCGCACGCGCGGGACAGAAGCGAGGAGAAAACCTCTCGCGGGATGTGACGACTGAAAGGGCGCGCCTGCGGCTCGGAAGTCTGTCCAGCGCGATACCCCCCACCCCCCTCTGGACAGACTCAAAATTTTCTGGACAGACCGATATTTTCTGGACAGACCAAGCCCGCCTAGGACTTGCGCCGAGTGGGGTCGGCTGGACAGACCGATCCGCAACGGGCCGGACCCGGTCACTTCACACGAGTTTCGGAAGCCGCTGCGCCCTTCAAAGTTGGTCTGACGATGATGTCGACATCTTGGCCAAGCACGTTCAGACACTTGAAGAGCCGATCGAGCGAATAGCCATCGGTGCGACCGCGGAGCAGGGCGGAGATTTTGGGCTGATCGAGGCCGAGGAGTGACGCGGCTTTGGCTTGAGTGAGTTTGCGTTGATCGATGAGGTCGCGGATTTGTTGGACGAGAAGCGCCTTGGCGAGCAGCCGATCGGGGTTGGGGAGGCCGAGGTCGCGGAACACGTTGCCGCTGCCGAGGAAGACTTGGGGCATGTCAGTCGGCAGCAAACTTGATTTGAGCATTTTCTTGGCTCGCGGTCTTCTATACCACTGGAACCGTCTTCAGAATCCCTCCGACTTCTTCCGCGCCGGCTTTCAGCACGGAGATGCAGAAGTCCAAGTCTTCTCGGCTATGGGTAGCCGAAACGGCGGCTCGCAACCGCGCGGTTCCCTTGGGTACGACGGGGTGCGGGATGGCTTGGACGAACACTCCACGAAGTTGACAAAACCGTGCCAACTGCCATGCTTTCCAGTCCTCCCCGCAAATAATTGGCAGCACCGCCGTTTCGCTTCGTAGGTAAGAGAAGCCATTCTCCCTTAGCTTTCCTGCGAAGTACGCTCTATTTTCGTGCAATCGCGTTACACGCTCCGGTTCTTCTTCGATGACTTCGAGCGCAGCAAGCGCGGCTGCGGTCGATGCTGGCGGCAAAGCCCCGGAGTAGATGAACCCCCTTGCTTGAAGACTCAGAAACTCGCATAGGCGACGACTCCCTGCGATATAGCCCCCAACGCTCGGAATCGCTTTGCTGAACGTGCCCATTTTGATGTCGATACATTCCGGCGGCAGTCCGAAGTGTTCTTCAATTCCATGACCGGTTCGCCCCAAAACACCGATCGAATGAGCCTCGTCGACCATCAGGGTTGCAGAATACTTCTCGCACAAGCGAGTGACAGCAGGCAGATCGACAATATCCCCATCCATGCTGAACACTGCATCTACGATGACTAACCTTCGGCCCGGGTTGTCCGCATCGGCAAGCCGCGTTTCCAGTTGTCCCATCTCATTGTGTGGGAAGCGGACGAATTTCGCCTGCGACAATGTACAGCCATCAACGATGCTGGCATGATCGAGTTTGTCACAAATCACCGTGTCATGCCGACCAACAAGGCGAGCGGCAGCACTTGATTCACCTGCCGCACGGCTTGATCGTGATGTCGTACTTGCGAAGCGACGGCGAGCGCTCCATCCGCGCCTCGTACGGCTCCATCTCCTTCTTCGAGAGTCGGATGCCGTTACGGTAGTCG
>JANOSQ010000771.1:0-2283 GCA_031415915.1 Fimbriiglobus sp.
CCGCTCGGCCCGGTGCCGATGCTGCCGACCGGCGGCACGATGTAAGCCGCTTGGCCGGGGTGCGGCAGGTGCCACAAGCGCTCGGCGTGCCACGGCCCCGTCAGGTACGGTTCGGGGATCGTCTGGTAGGCCATGTTCCAGCCGCTCTCGCCGCCGTCGACGATGTAGACCAGCCGCGCGTGGTCCCCTTTGTCGCAGTTGTTGTCGTCCGCGAACAAATTGCCGTGCTCGTCGAAGGCGAGTTCTTGCGGGTTGCGCAGGCCGCGGTGTACCACTTCGAATTCGGTGCCGTCCGGGTTGCAGCGGAAGACCGCCCCGTGGCGCGGGCCGACGAACGCTTTGCCTTCTTTGCTGGTCACGTTGAAGCCGCGATCCCCGACGCTGAAGTAGAGTTTGCCGTCGGGCCCGAAGATCAGGCCGTGCAGGTCGTGGCCGTAGAAAGCGATGTTGACGCCGAAGCCGGTGAGCAGTTCCTCTTTCACATCGGCGATGCCGGTGCCTTTGGTGTCCTTCAGCTTGTACAGGCTCGGGATGTTGGTGACGTAAACGTCCCCGTCCCGCGCCAAAACGCCGGCCATCAAGCCATCCAACGGACTGTTGAAGCCGCCGGCGAAGAGGGTGCTCTTGTCCGCGCGGCCGCTGCCGGTGGTGTCTTCGAGGCGGCGCACTTGATCGGCATTGGCGGTGAAGTAGCCGAAGCCGCCGGGGACTTTGTCTTGCCACTTGCGGTAGGCTTTCAGCCGGTCGTCGAGCGTGCGGATTTGCAAGTCGTCTTCGAGGAAGAAGGTGAAGTTGAACGCGGGATTCCCCCGGTTCTCGGCGGCGCCCTTCCCGAGCCGGTATTCCTCGGCCGCGTAGACCCGCCCTTTTTCATCGACGCTGATGGCCACGGGGCTGGATAGCTTCGGTTCCGCGGCCCACAGCTCGGCCTTCATCCCCGCCGGGAGCTTGAACTGCGCAATCTGCTTCGTGGCCGCCGCGGTGCCATCGGGCAGTTCTTTCTGCGGCTCGGCCTTGGGCGGCGCGGCCGCGAGAACCCCGAGGGCGCAGAACGGGATCAGCACGGGGAGCAATCGGAATCGCATGGGGCAGGCTCGGCGGGAAGGTGGGCGAGCGGGATATGATCCTGCGCCGGCGCCACGGAAGCAAGGGCGGAGTTTCCGTGCCCCTTTGCATTCACACCTCGACGAACACCTCATCGCCGATGACCTGCACCTTGTAGCACCCCGTCTTCACCTTGGGGTTGTCGGCCCAAGCTCCGTCCGCGAGGCGGAAGCGCCACGCGTGCCAAGGGCAGGTCACGATGCCGTCTTCGACGAAGCCACCGGCGAGGGAGGCCCCCGCGTGCGGGCAGCAGTCGTCGATGGCGAAGAAGGCTCCGCCGCTCTGGAACACGGCGACGTCCTTCTTGTTCAACGTGACGACCTTGGCTTCCCCTTCGGGAATCTCGTTCGTTTTGCCGACCGCAATCAACTGGCCCATTTCGACCCACTCCCGGCTTGCAATTCCCCTCGCGAGGATCCGACACTATTCTACGAGTGATCGGGAATGCCGAAAGCGGCAAACGGTCGCAGCACCCGAACGTGGTCCCAAGCGGTCGGGCAGACGAACGGAGCTTGTCCGCGGCGCAGAGATCCGAAGTACAGCAAGGAGTCGGTCAATGCTCAAGCTGTTGTCGATGACCGTAACCATGCAACTCGTGTGCGGTTTCGGCTGCGGACTGCTCTTCTTGCCCTGGAGTCATCGGGGGGTACTGTTAACCGATCGCGAGCAGTAGCGCACATCCGATCATTCCAGCACACGAGCCAATTCTGAAATCGCCGAACATTCCGCCCCGCAACCCTGTCCCTTTCCCGGCCCCGGCCATTTCCGACCTTGCTTCTGACTCCGCGCGTACGAACAATATCGCGGTCGAGTCTCTGCCGATGCGAAAGGACCATCCGCCATGAACAACTACGCTTCCCTGTGCGACGACTTCGGGTTCAACGTCTACCTCGCCAGCAAGGTCGATCTCCCCAACAACCGCGAGACCCTGCTCACCTTCTTCGACAGCGTCCGCAAGATGTACCCGAAGATGACCGACTTCGAACGCCGCGATGCCACGGAACACGTCCTCGAAGAAGAGCGCGACTCCGGCAGTTACCGCAGCGTCTCCGTGGACGGTCGCCGCCTCGGTTCGGGGTTCGTCAACCCGCCCAGCCTCGAAGACGCCGAAGAGCAGCACGAGAAAATCTTGGAGATGGCGCCGTACCACCTCGGCATCCACGCCTTGGACACCGACGC
>JANOSQ010000772.1:0-6379 GCA_031415915.1 Fimbriiglobus sp.
GGGGCCGGGGGTGAGGGGTCTTTGGATTTAATACACCCTCACCCCCAACCCCTCTCCCGCAAAGCCGGGAGAGGGGGGGTGGAAGATACGGAGACGCTACGCAAACTCAAAATCCGCTCTGATGGATCAACCGAGCCGCGAGTTTGAGCTGCGATTTTGAACAGGACGCAGCTCACGCTCGCGGCTCGGACGAACGAGCGAGCGCGACACCCCGGAGCCTCACGTTACTATGATTCGATTCGCTTGCCCGAAGTGCGACACGACCTTTTCCGCCGCGGAAGAGCACGCGGGCAAGCGCACCACCTGCAAGGGTTGCGGGGAGAAGTTCCTCATCCCCGACGCCGAAGAGCCGCCCCAACTCCCGTATGACATCGAGAGTTTCGCCGCTCCCCCGATCCCGCCGCCGATCCCCGAACCCGAGCGTTCGTTCCTCGCCCCGCCTCCGCTGGAAGCGCCACCGTCCGACCTGGCGGTGCCCGTCGAGTTGGAGCCTTGCCCGCAGTGCCAGGCGAAGATGTCCGTCCGCCCGGACGACGTCGGCTACGACATCCAGTGCCCCTTCTGCCAAACCGTATTCCGCGGCGTCGCGGCATCCGAATCGCCGGGCGCACCGCCACCCGAACCGGAACCGGACGGGATCGAGATCGCCCCGTGCCCGAAGTGCCGGGCGGAGTTGACCGTCTCCCCGGATGACTTGGGCGGCGAGGTCGAATGCCCTTTCTGCCAGACCGTCTACAAAGCCGAGAAGCCGAAGCCCAAGGCGAACACGCTGCTGGCCCGGCCGAGCCAAGCGCCGCCCCCGCCGCCGAAGAAGGCTTCGGTCATCGACGACGAGGACGCCCCGGTCAAGCCGATCCGGATGAAGGTGGAAGTGGAGGAGGACGACGACGACGATGACCGACCGCGGAAGAAGAGGAAAAAGAAACGGAAGCACTACGACAACGATCCGTACGCCCCCTACGACGAACGCCTGCTCATGACGGAGCCGAGCAACGGCATCGCCTGTTTGATGATGGGCTTCTTCGCGTTTTTCTGCTGCGCCATCGTCGCCTTTTGGTCGATCCCGCAGTGCAATGAAACCATCTCGAAAGTGAACGCCGGTCAAATGGATAGCTCCGCGAAACCCTTGGCGATCACGGGTTTGGTGCTCTCCTACATCGCCATCGTCATTTGGATCCTCAACATCATCGGCATCTGTGCCGGTGGCTTCATGGGCGGGAGGCGTTAAGACGCGGTGGGAAACAAAAACTTCAACACCTCGGCGAAGCGACCGCCCCAGCTCGATTCGTTGTGCGAGCCGTGCGGATCCTCGTAATAGCGCAGGTCGCAGCCGAGTTGGGTCAAGTCTTCGGAGAGTCCCCGCGCCCGGCGGAGCATGGCTTGTCGGCCGGTATCGGACCCGCCTTCGTTCGTCCCCATGTCGAGCCACACCCGGCACGTCTTCAACCAGCGCGGCGATGCGTGGATACTCTGCGCGAAGGCTTCTTGATCCCACCAGAGCGACGGCGACAACGCCGCGCAGCGCCCGAACAAATTCGGATACCACTTGCTCAAGTGCAGCGAAATCAAGCCGCCCATCGACGACCCGCCGACGCCGGTCGATTCCAAATCGAATCGAGTCCGGTAAGTCGCGTTGATGAACGGCACGACTTCCTCGGCGAGGAACCGGCCGTAAGCACGGGCCAGATCGGGATCGGCGCTGCGGCGCGGGCCATACTCCAGCAAGCGGTCGGGCGAATTGGCGATCCCCACGAGGATGAGCGGTTCCACCGCGCCTTGCCGGATCGCCCGCTCGGCGATTTCGTCGCAACCCCACGGCACCCCGGCGAACGACGTGTGCGAATCGAACAGGTTCTGCCCGTCGTGCATGTAGAAGACGGGGTGCCGACGCTCGGGTTCGAGTTCGTACCCCGGCGGGAGATAGACCGTCAACGTGTGCGGATGGGACAAGAACTCCGATTGGAAATCGACGTGATAGCGGACACTCGGCCGACCCCAACCTTCGACGTGGTGCTCGATGACGGTGTCGTGATGGAGTTCGATTTCGCGCGGCCGCACTTCGCGCCCGTATTCGCCGACTTCCGCATCCCGCCAATGCCCCCGCGTGACGAGAAAGCGCACGCGCTCGCCCGCGCGCTCGACCGGCAGCATCGCCCGGTGGGTGCCGTCCGAATGCCGCTGGCAGCGCGCCCCGATGGAGAGCCAGTGGCCCAACGCGGGGGAATCGCCCGCGAGGAAAACCGAATCCCAAGAGTGCGGGTCGGGAACGTGCACGACAATCTCGACCATGCCCTATGATTGCCGATAGCGGGGGTCGAATTCAATGGCGATCGGATCGCGGGTGCGGCGCCGCTCCTTGGGAGTGGTTCCCGAGCGGTGAGCGGCAGCCGTCCGAAGAATTGAACCGAACCGATTGATCCTTGGCCAACCGGCCCCGGACAGCGGACATTTCTAAATGGATCCTGACACTCGTCAAGCAGCCCGTTGACACGGTCGGCTCGCCGTTCGATGATAACGTCCCCGATTCAGATCCGCGACGGAAAACTCCACGACCTCCACCGCGCCGGCATCCTCGACTTCATCAACTTCGAGAATTTCGGCTACGTGAAAGATCGCCGGCACGTCGCCGGGTTCCAATCGCACCGCTTCAGCAAGGTGCCCGAGCCGACGGACGGTTGGCGCATCGAAACGCTCGATCTCGTCGGCCTCCTGCTGCACGAGAAACCGATCGCCTACGTCTCGGCGAATCTGCCGCGGATGGACGAATTGAAGAAAGCCCCGACCCGGCCGTTGGATCGCTTCGAGTCCGGTGGACTGGAGATATTGCGCGGCGGGGAAGATCTCGTCACGGCGAATGCGGGCGCCGACCTGCGGATGCTCGGGGCCATCGGCAGCGCCAAGCAGTGCGTCGACTGCCACGGCGGCCGGCGCGGCGATTTGCCCGGCGCGTTTTCCTACACCTTGGTCGGGGTTGGCAAGTGACCGACCAACTGATCGATTCCGATGACGGATAAACCCTAGCGCGGCTTCGCCGTTCCGAATACCCGCAGGTACTCCGCCAGTTCGCCGTCGGACGACACCGGTTTTTCCGGGGTCGTCGGCGGGTGATCCTTCGGCCCGTCGCCGGGGCCGACCGGGTCGGCGAGCCAATCGAGGAACTCCCAACAGGCCATCGGCTTCGCCCGCACCCGCTTGGCCGCGGATTGCAAGCGGTGATCGTTCGACACCAAGCGGATCTTCTGCGGGTTCGGGTCGAGCGCCAGATAGGTTTCGATCAGGTCGTCGGCGGTTTGGCGGAATGAGAAAGTGACGGTCAGGCCGCGGTGGGTGGTCGTGCCCCAATCGCGGGTGGCGTGCTGGGCGTCGAAGACGATCCGCGTGGCGGCGAAGTACGGTTTGAGCGCCGGCGACTCGGCGAGCCAATCGAGGAATCGACCCCGCGCCGCATCGAATTGCCGGGCCAGCACACCGGTGGGCACCGACCCGACGGCATGCATCAGGTTGTAACCGTCGATGAGAAAGGTCATGGGGGTATTGTAAGCGAGTCGAAGAGCAACGAAAAAACGGGGGACTGGCGTCCCCCGTTTCACGGTTGCTTCCAACCACATCGGCTCAAACCGCGGCGGCGACTTTCCGGCGGCGGAAGGCGCGGGCGAGGCCGATCAGCGGCAGGCCGAGGCCGGCCAAAGCGAGCGTGGCCGGTTCGGGCACGCCGGGCGGGTCGATTTGGCCGACGGGCACATCGGTCGTCGTGATGTTGTTGTCGAGGAACCCGTCCGAGGCGCGGTTGGTTTGGCCCGTGAAGAAGTCTTCGGCGCGGTTCTGGAAGGTCGAGACCGCCCAGAAGTTACCGAGGCCCACTTGGCCGAACTGGGTCGCCCCGTTGTAGGTCCACGTCAGGTTCATCACGCTCAGATCGTCGGCCGGGTTCACCAGCGGGTGCGTGGTGCCGGTCAAACTGGCGTTGAAGGTCCAGCCCGCGGGGGCCGATTCCCCGCCGGGCACGTAGCCGGCGAAGTCGTAGATGGTGAAGTAGTTGCCCGATTGGAGCTTCATGTCCGTCGGCAGCACGATGGCGTAAGTCCAGCGGTAATTGCCCGCTTCCGGATCCACTTGCACATTGGTGGGCAGCAGCCCCGCGTTCGCGGTGTTGGCCAAGCCGACCGCCAGCGCGGCCGCCGCGAACACCCGCATCAAACCAGTCTTGCGAAACATTCGGTCTCCCTCCGTGAAAAAGCGACTCATCGGTGTTGGCCGGGGCGGACTCCACCGCGACCCGGCTCCGTTCTCGGGCGGCAAAATAGGATGCCGCCCCCATGCTGTCAACCTCGACTGCGAAGTGCGGATTTCGACTAGAAATCAGCCGATTCCGACTCGATCACTCCGCGTTCCGCGTTCCGAATTCCGCGCTGCGGCGACGGCGCAGCGCCCGCGCCAAGCCGATCAGGGGCAATCCGAGGCCGGCCAGCGCCAAAGTGGCCGGTTCGGGCACCTCCGGAACCGCCGTGGGCACGGGCACCACCGACGGGGTGATGTTGCTGTCCGGTCGGCCGTCCGAGGTCCGGTGCGTGCGCGCCGTGAAGTACGAGCTGGTCTCGGCCGAATAGAGCGAGACCGCCCAGAAGTTGCCCAAGCCGGCGCTGCCGTCGACGTCCGGGCCGTCGTAGCGCCACGTCAAGTTCGGCAGCGCGGCGTTGTCCGGCGGGAGAACCCCGGGCGGCACGGGGCCGACGTTGGCCGTGGTGAACGTCCAATCGAGCGGTTGGTTGTTGGTGGCCGCTTGGTAGCCGGCGAAATCGTAGATCGTGAAGTAGTCGCCGTTGCGCAACTGCACGTCCGTGGGGAGCACGATGGAGTACGTCCAGCGGAAATTCCCCGATTCGGGGGACACGGTGTGCGAGACGGGCAGCAGGCCCGCGTTCGCCGTCGAACCGGCCGTCAGCCAAACCGCGGCGGCGACCGCCACCACCATCCAAGTTCGAGTCATGGTTCTTCCCCTTCCTAGGGTCGAGGCACGGAGATGTCGTCTGCGGTGTACCCGAGGAGCGACGCGACGCCCGGGATCGTGCCCCAGTTTAAGATCCGTGTCAACCTCGACTGCGAAGTGGTGCTGGAAACGCGCGGAAACGCGTCGAAAGTGGCCTTGGTCGCCCTGGCCCGCAAGCTCTTGGTGCTGACCAACGCGCTGATCCGGACGATGAAGCCCTGCGAGAATCGGGCAAACTCCGTTTGCCCGGGAAACGGATGGATCCGCATCGCGCCCCAGTGCAATCGGTCCGTCGCTCGCGCGTCCGGCTCGTGTTGCGAGCGGTCAGTCCGCAGTTCGGTGGCGACTGCCCCATCCGAACGCATCCTTGTCGAGCCGGACGCGTCCGCGACGGACCGCATGCCTCTCGGCAAGTTCCGCATCGCGCCCCAATGCAATCGGTCCGTCGCTCACGCGTCCGGCTCGTGTTGCGAGCGGTCACCGCCGGCTTTGCCAGCGGTTGGTCGGGCTGACGCCGGGGGCCGAGGTGGGGCCGGAGGTGGGTGTGGGGTACTCGCTCGGCATGATGCCGTCTGGGCCGAAGACCATGTTCCCAAGTAGGGAATCGGTGTTCGACATCGGCGTTTCTTCGAGGCCGACGACCAGCCCGCGGCCGGTCGCCCAGCGGAAAACCTTCTGCGTGATGTCGATGGACTGCTTGCTCGTCGGCACGACGCCGCTGCCGGGCAAGCCCAAGTCGAGTTGGAGCCGGTTCTGCAAAATGCGGGCGATGGCCATGGCCGTGTCGCGGTTCGATTGCCGGCCCAAGCCCCGGAGCGCGTCGAGAGCGGAACCGTCGGTCGGGTCGTCCTTCAACATGATGTCCGCGGCGAGCAGGCGCACGGGGCCGGGCTGGTCGGCGTCGGTCATGCGGTCGAGCAAGTCGTCGGGGATCAGGGTGTGCTGGTGGAGCAGGTGAGCCAGTTCGACGCGCAGGATCGGCGGCGTCGATTCCTCGGTGAGTTGCCGGCCGAGTTCCGCGGGCAGGCCGGGGTGGTCGTCCGTCTGCAACAGCTTGTGAAAGTGGTCGAGCAGCGTGCGCACCGCGCGCTCGGAGATCGGCCCCGGCTCGCTGGCCCAACCGGTGAGGTCGCACACGGCCACGGGGGCGAGGTTCCCCGCGGCGCCGGGGAGCGATCCGTCGGATAGGAAAAGCGGGTCGGCGAGGAGGGTGCGGATGGAGGTGCGCACCATCGCCCAGCGGCGTTCGCCGCCCATGAGCAGCGATTCGCTGGCCGCGTGGCGCACATCCTTCGAGCCGTCCTTCAAAAACTCGACGACGCCGTCCATGATGTCGGCGTTGTCGGCGGTGCCGAGGGCGAGCACCACGAGGATCTTCACTTCGGGGACGTG
>JANOSQ010000773.1:0-3744 GCA_031415915.1 Fimbriiglobus sp.
CGTGGGCGAACCGCAGGCGGAAGGCAAACGCAGCGTCTTCTTCGAACTCAACGGGCAACCGCGCGAGGTACTCGTCGTCGACCGCACGCTCGGGGCCATCGCGGCGACGCGAGTGAAAGCGGAAGCGGGGAACAAGAAGCAAGTCGCGGCGCCGATGCCCGGTGCGATCGTGGCCATCATGGTGAAGACGGGCGAAGAGGTCGCGGCCGGGCAAAAGTTGGCGATGCTGGAAGCGATGAAGATGCAATCGACGATCTATGCGGAAGCCGGCGGCACGGTCGCCGAAGTTTTGGTCAAGCCGGGCACCCAAGTGGACGGCGGGGACCTGCTAATCCGCTTCGGGTGATCGAATACGAGCCGGACGCGTGAGCGACGGACCGATCCGCTTTCGCACAGGTCTATTTCTCACGGTGCGGTCCGTCGCTGACGCGTCTGGCTCGTCGTGCGTGCCGATCACCGATCGCTCACCACCCGGTCGCTCGGGATGGCGAAGCCGCGGGCCAAGTACCCCAAGCCGAAGGCCAGTCCGAGGAGAGCCACCACGACCACGGCGAGCACGGTCGCTTTCGTCCGCGAGATAACGATGGCATCGAGATCGGTTCGCGGGATCGTTGGCGGCGGCGGAACGAGCGGGTCGGGCAAGGGGAGGGGTTGGGCCGCCTTCACGCGCGGGTCGAGCAGCTTGTCGAAATCGGAGCGCTCGAACAGCGGCAGTTCGTCGAGGGATTTGGCCGAGCGGGCGGTGGAGGGCGGCGGGGCCGCGGACGCGGTTTCCCGGCTCTCCTCCAACTCGCGGCTCGATTTTCCGACCGTCATCAGCAACTCGGTCAGTTCTTCGCCGATCTGCGACGCGCTCGGCACGATCATGCTTTCGTTGCAGCGCGGGCACTCCACCGGCGTCCCGATTTTGCGGGTGGCGATGCTGAGTTTGCCATTGCAGGTGTCGCAGCGGAATCGGACGGGCACGGTCGGTCTCCAACGCTTTTCCCGGCGAACCGTTATGGGGGAAGGTTCCGATCCGCCACCCGTATTGTTCCACCCGATCGGTCGGCTGGCAACTCCCAGCTTGACGCGGCCGCGGAAGCGGGAACAATAGAAGCGGAGCAACCGGCTTTCCCGGCACCCGAACGGAGTTCGCCCCGATGACACGCACTTGCCTAACGTCGCTGACCCTGCTGGCGTTGGTCGCCGGCCCGACGGGCGCCGATGAAGCCGTCATCATGCGCGACGGCTTCACCCTCCGCGGCAAGGTCTTCAAAGAGAGCGAAGCGATCCGGGATTTGAGCGGGGGCCAATTGACCTTCCCGCGCCTCGCTTCGTTCGACGTCGTGGAAGTCGGCCCGAAATTCTACTTCTACAGCACGCACTCCCGCAAGGGAGCCGAGATCGAGAAAGACATCCCCAAGGACAAGTTGACGAGTTACAAAAAAAATTTTCCCGGTAGCCTGAGGCGTCCGCTGCCCGCGCTCGGAGAGATGCGCCTCTCCGAATTCAATTCGTCGTGGCGACGGACCATGGAGATCGGCCCCAAAGGCCCCGGCGCGGTGAAGATCGACCAAATCATCACCTTCCTCGACCCGAATACGGTCTACGTCGTTTCGACCTCGCACCAATGGCGGCAGGCCTACGACACCAAAGATTTCGGCACCGAAACGATCCGCAAACTGCTGAGCACGCACCCCGAAACGCGCGATTCCATCTTCGGCTTCGTCGATCCCCTCCGCCGGATCGCCATCGCCAGTTTCCTCAAAGAGGTCGGCTGGATCACCGCGGCCCGGGCCGATTTGGAAAAGCTCAAGAAAGACGCCCCGTGGGCGTGGTCGGCGGAAGCGACCGAAAAATACGACAAGCTCGTCGCCGAGATCGACGGCGCCGAAACGCGTTGGATCATCGGCGAACTCGAAGCGATGGTGAACTCGTCGCAATACCGCAACGCGGGCAAGTTCCTCGGCGAATACAAACCGAAGAACGCCGACGCCAAGGACCTCTCGCGGTTGACGGAACTGAAAGCGAAGATCGAGATCGTCCAACCGCGCTACGACTTGACCAAGCGGCTGCTGCGGGAATTGCTCGACAGCGAAAGCGGCGAAGCCCGGCGCGAAGCCAACGCCGCCGTGGGCGGCGGAGCCGTTCTGCCGAACGTCCCGGCGAAAGCGGTCGCGGGGGATCTGGTCACGCTTCTCCGGGCCGGCGAAGCGGTCTACGCCGAAGTGCACCCGGATACGACCCCGCGGCTCGACACCTTCACCGATGTCGCCGGCGAAGACGACAAACTCAGGAAGGCCGGTAAGGAACCCGCCCGCAAACCGGAGCAACTGCTCGCGCTCGCCATCACCGGCTGGTTGAAAGGGAAGGGAGGGGCGTCACCGGATTCCAAAGCGGCCGTGATGTGCTGGAACACCCGCGCCATGGCGATGGACTACCTCCGCGAAGACATCCAAAACAACCGCTCGGGGATGCTCAAGAAATACCTCGCCTCGACCGACCGCTTGCCGCCGGACGAACTCGCCCAGCTCATCACGCACCTGCCGCCGATCGACAAGGAAGACCTCGCGAAGATCCGCGGGACGAAGATCGACGCGAAGTTGGCCGGGGTGGACGGCATTTATCAAATCGAAACCGGGCCCGTGGCCGAGGACACCGCCGGCATGACCTACATGCTCCGGTTGCCGCCGGAGTACCACCCCGGCAAGTCGTACCCCGTGGTGATCGCGCTCAACGATCAGGTGCTCGACCCGGAAAAAATGCTCGGCGCGCTCGCCGGCGACGCGGCCCGCAACGGGTACATCCTCGCGGCCCCGGTCTGGTGCGGGAAGTTCGGCAATGCGAAGTTCGACTATTCCGGCAAGGATCACTGGCTCGTCACGGCGACGATCCGCGACTTGGCGAAGAAGTTCCAAATCGATCAGGATCGCGTCTTCGCCTACGGGTTCGCCCAAGGGGCGAACTTCGCGCTCGACTTGTCGATGAGCCGCCCGGATATTTTCGCCGGCGTCGTCAGCATGGGGCCGATGCCCGTGGCGCAGTTCTACCAAGACTATTGGCGGAACGCCCAAAAAATGCCGGTGTACTGCATCACCGGCGAGACGGCGGGATCGTCGTACGACGCCTTGCGGAAGATCTACGAACGCTGGCTACCCCTCGGCTACCCGTCGGTCATGGCGCTGCACAAGGGCCGCGGGATCGAGTGGTATCAGAACGAAGTGCCGATCACGTTCGACTGGATGAACCGCAAAACGCGCGTCCGCGGGAATGCCTCGCTGCGATTGAACGCCACGCGGTTCGATTCTTGGCAAACGATGCGCGAAGGCGACAACCGCTTCTACTGGCTCGGCACCGATTCCATCAACGCCCCGAACAAATTGAAGGATCCGGATCGCCCCGACAAGCCCGCGATCCCGGCCCAGTTCCGCGGCGACATCCGCAAGAACAACGAGATCGTCATCGACGATGTGCGCGGGATCCGCAAGATCACGATCTGGCTCGAGCGCGACATGATCGACTGGAACGTGGAGTTGAAGCTGAACGTGCCCACGGCCATCGGACTGCCGAAGTCGAAGAAATACGTACCCGATTTGCAGATCATGTTCGAGGAGCTGTTCCGCACCGGCGACCGCAAGATGCTCTTCTTCGGCAAGATCGAAATCGCCGTCGGCGGGTAGTGCCGCGTCCGATTGATGGTTTGGGGTCAGAGCCGGACGCGCAAGCGACGTTGGACGCTGTAACGTCGCTTACGCGTCCGTC
>JANOSQ010000774.1:0-5401 GCA_031415915.1 Fimbriiglobus sp.
GAACACCCGGTCGACCGAGCCGTGCGGGAGCACCTCGAGCGCGAAGCCGCGAAGGTGGACGCCCCCGCGATGCTGGCGAAGGTGCGCGCCCATTCCCAAGCGCCGCTCAATGTGCGCAGCCTCACGCGGCGGGCGTGGCTGCGCGGTGCCGCCATCGGCACGGGCAGTGCCATCGCCGCGGGCGCGGGATTGTACTTCGTCCTCGGGGGAGAAGGGCCGGTCGAACCGAAGATGCTGAGTGCGTCGGAGTTGATCCAAGAAGCCAAGACCGCCCACGAAAGCGAGAAGAGCGACCGCAGCTACGATGTGCTCGCCGATTGGGAAGTCACTCCGTTCCAGAAGCGGTTCCCGTTCCGGCCGATCGCCAAGAAGGCGAAGCTCTGGACGCGCGGGGATCAGTTCTTCGTCGAGTCGAACTTCGCCGACGGCTTGCCCGTGAAGTGGGGTCAAGAGAAATCGGGCCGCGTTTGGATCTTGCTGCGGCCGGATCGCGTGCTGGTTTACGAACCCGATGATTTGGCCGAACCGCTGGCCCGGTTCTGCGAAATGATGAGCTTGCGTTTGGTCAGCACGCTCGCGGAGTTGCTAACACAGTTCGACCTGAAACGCGAAGTGACCGGGCCGAACGAACCGATCCGGATCGAGGCCAACCCGCGCGGCAACCCGAACAGCCCTTTGCCGCGGTTGTCCAAGGTGGTCGTCGAACTCGATCCGAGAACGAAGATCGTGCGGAAGGCAGTGCTGACGCGGGCCATGAACGGCGAGACCATCGGCGCCATCGAGTTCACACTGCTGGAAACCGCATCGCTCGACGAGAAGAAGTACGAGTACCGCACCCACGCCGCGGCGGTTCACCAAATCATCGACGGCCCTCGTCCGCCACTCCCCCAAGCGCTGCCGAGGTTCGACCCCCGCCACGACCCGCGGGTCAAGTTCCGCGAGGACTGGCTCAAGAACTGGCAGAATCGGGGCGGGCCGAAGGGATAGCGCAGCGAAAAAAAGAAGCCGAGGGGCTTCTTTTGCACCGTTTCGGACGGGCCATCAATTCGTGCGGGTGTCCGGGCGCTCGGGTTTGCCAAGCAGCGCCTTCTTGATGGCGCGGATCCGGCTCATCTTCTTGCGGCTGCGGATTTCGCAGGGCTTTTCATAGTACTCGTGGGCGCGGAGTTCCTTCTTCATCCCGCTGCGCTCGATCAACTTCTTGAACCGGCGCAGCGCCGCTGCGATCGGCTCCCGGTCGTGCATCCGCATCCGCAAACCCATACCGCCCCCTAAAGGAAATGGCGACCACCCGCAGGCGATCCCGGTTGAGAGTACGTCATCATACTAACTTTCGGCCAACTGGGAATCGGAAATTGGCACGGTTGTTGCGCCGAGCGGCGGTTTCGCCACCGGCGGGCGGAAGGGCCGCGGCGGTTTGGGCGGCGGCGGCGGGGTCAACATCCGGGCCAGCCGCTCCGCTTCGCCTTCGTTGTCGATATTCTCGCGCACCAACTCCAGCTTCCCCGGTCGGGCCGAATCGAGGGCCGTCCACTCCCCCTGCGTGCAAATCGCGTTGATGCTCGGCATCTTCCCCAAGGCTTTGATCGTGTACACGACCCACGCCGTCGGTTCCTCGGCTCTCATCGCGCGCCCTCCTGGGATGTGTGGAACCCGGCATCGTACCAGAAGAGACGGACGGCGCCTCGGGAATAACGCGAGAAGTTTTCTTTCTCCCTCTCTCCGCTTCGGCCGCTTCGGAGAGGGCTGGCCATTGCCTAGGAGTCACTATCGAATGTCAGCGACTCCCATAGCTCAGACCTCACCCCCCGGGTCCTTCTCCGAAGCGGAGAGGGGGAGAAAGAACGACGGCAACTGATCCCCCGCGTCCTCCGCTACATCGATGGCCCGGCGGAATCGCCCGCGGTACTTCGTCAACAGTCGCCCCAAGCGGGCTTCGCTTTTGCCGATGCCGACGTAGGTTCGGAATCGGGACGCTCGCCCCAAGGGCAACTTCGGCTGACCGGGGTCGAACTCCCAGGGGTGGAAGTAGAGCATCGCCGGCGCACCCGACTTGGCCAACTGGATCACCCCCGCGCGCAGGAGCACGGGGGGGAACAGGCGAAAATAGCCGCCGCCGGCCACGGGGAGGTTCTGGCCGAACCGCCGATACGTCGCCGGGGGGAGTTCCAAGATTCGCCCGCGCTCGCCCCGCAGCCAGAACGGCGTGCGCGGCGCCTCGGGGATGCCGTAGCGGTCGTGGTGCACGGGGAATACGGACGAGTCGTATTTCAGCCCCGACTCGGCGAGGACATCGACCGCCCACGCCGTGCTCAGAATCAAACTGAAAGTCGGGGCGCGGTAGCCGCGCACCGGAACCCCCGCCGTTTGTTGGAGGATGTCGACACTTTTTCGCAGATCCTCGCGGAACGAGTCCGGTGTCATGCGGAGGATCGGGGTGTGATCCCAACTGTGCGAGCCGATTTCGTGACCCGCCGCGGCGATATCGCGGACGAGTTTCGGATGGCCGATTGCGATCTCGCCGACGATGAAGAATGTCGCCGGCGCCCCGGCCGCGGCGAGTTGCTCGAGCAGTCGCCGGGTCGTGGCTTCCATTCGCTCGCCGTAGACCGCTTTCGCGTCCGCGGAGGTCGTCAGATGGGCCGCGGCTTCAATGCGGTGGTGTTCTTCGACGTCGAAGCTGAGGACGACCGCCGGGAGTTCGGAATCCATTTCAAGCATTCCCGCTGTACAATTGCCGTTGGAGTTCCAGCAGACCGAGGTCATTCTACATGGCGCGCCGCCGACGCAACCGGGAACGCACCGGCCCCACCCGACTCCTCCGGACGAAACGGTTGCTGTTGAGTCTACTCGCCGTGGTGATCCTCGGCGGGGCGGGCTGCGCCTTGCACAGCTACCAGATGCGCCGGCAAGCGACCGTGATCCTCGACATGGGGCGGAAGGCGTCCACCGAGAACGATCCGACCCGCGCCGTCGAGTTCTACAAGCAGTACCTCGCCCTCCGGCCGGGGGACGTGGACGCCAACGCGGAATTGGCCGGGGTGTACGAGGAGCTGTCGAAGAACAAAGCCGGGTTCGCCCAGGAAGCGATCGCACTGCTGGAAGAGAAAGTCCTCGGCCCCCAACCGACTCGGCACGCGGATCGGCTCCGTCTCGCCAAACTCTACTTCCAAACCGGCAAGACTTCGCCGGCTCGGCAGAACCTCAATCAACTCTTGAACAGCGGCGATCCGAAGATCGTCGAAGACCCCGAGGTGCACCTGCTGCTGGCCCGCTGCGACCGCCGCGAGAACAAACCCGACGAGGCCCGCAAGAGCTACGAGCGCGCGATCGCGACCGGCCAAGCCCCCGCATCGACTTCGCTGGAATTGGCCACGTTCCTGCGTTACGACGTGGCGTCCCCGCAATCCATCGTCGATGCGGACGCCGCGATGAACCGGTTGATCGAGCGAAGCCCCCAGGAGATCGACGCCCGTCTCGCCCGCTGCCGCTACCGCCTCCGGGCCGGCGACCGACGCGGCGCCCGCGAGGACATCGAACACGCCTACAACCTCCCCGGCGGGAACGCGGACTCCGAGATCATCCTGCAACTCGCTTCGCTCACGGCACTCGACGACCCCAAGTTCGCCCGCACGCTGCTCGAACAAGCGTTGAAGAACCAGCCGGACAAGATGGCCCTCACCCTCGGCCTCGCCGAGATGATGATCGCGACCGCCGATGAACCGGCCGCCCGGCAATTGCTCCTCGACTCCGCGCGGAAGCTCGGCGACGACGACCCTTACCTGCTCGACGTCGGCGACCGGCTCATCGACTTGAAGAACTACGACGCCGCGCTGATCGTGTCCGCCCGGCTGACGGGGAACGAACGCACGGCGACGGCGGCCAAGTACTTGGAAGGGCGCGCGACGGTGCTCCGCGGCGATTGGCCGCGGGCCATCCCGCTGTTGGAAGCGTCCTTGCCCGCCCTCGTGCGGAATACCAACTTGAACAAGAAGGCGCACTTGGCGCTCGCGCTCGCCCACGGCGCCGCCAACGACTGGCCGAATCAACTCCGTTACTACGAAGCCGCGTGGGCCATCGACCCCAGTTCGACGACCGCCCAATTCGGCATCGCGGAAGCGTTCGCGAACATGGGCCAAACGGCCAAGGCGACCGAGCGGTACCGCCAACTCGCGTCCGCGATCCCCTTGGCCCGCATCCGCTATGCCAAGCTGAAATTCGCCGAGATCGCCGCCCAGCCGGAGGCGGCGCGAAACTGGGCCGACTTCGAGCGCATCCTCGGACCGAAGCCCTATACGCCGGAACTCGACGCCCTCGCGGCCAACGCTCTCTATTTGCAGAAGAAGCCGGCGGAAGCGATCCAGCACCTGACGGCGGCGCTGACGGCCGACCCGAAGCAAGTTCAAGCGTGGCTATCGCTGGCGATGCTGCGTGGCTTGCAGGATCCGAAAGCGGGATTGGCCACGCTCGACGAAGCCCAAGCGAAAGTCGGCGACTCGGTCGATCTCCGATTGTTGAAGGCCCAGATGCTGATGCAAAATCCGAAGGCGTTCGATCTGCCCGCGCTCCTCGCACTCGCTGAGAAAGCCGAGTTTCCCGCGGCCGAGAAGTTCCGGCTCTTCGGGGGTCTGGCCGATTTGCTCCTCGCGCTCGACAAGCGCGCCGAAGCCGTGCCGCTGCTCCAAAAAGCCACCGCCGAGATGCCCTTCGATCTGCCGGCGCGGCTCGCGCTATTCGACCTCGCCAACGGATTGGGTATCGCCGACGCGCGGGATGTCGCACTCGATGAGATCCGCAAGCTCGACGGCGCGGACGGCGCCGTGACCATCGTGGCGGAGGTCGCCCGCGAATTCGTGACTACCCCGCAGCCGGATGCGCCGACCCGTGCTCGACTCGGCGCCCGGTTGCGAGTGGCTCGCGAGAAACGCGAGTCGTGGGGGCGGATCCACGTCCTCCTCGGCGATGTGGCGTACATGGAGAATCGCTTGGAGCCGGCGCTCGCCGATTACCGCAAAGGGATCGACCGCGGCGAACGCACCGAAGGCCTCATCCGACGCGTCGTGCAGATTCTTTGGGAACGGCAAAACTACCAAGAAGCGACGCAACTGCTCACCCGGCTCGGAGCCGCTGGCGCTCTGCCGGGGGATTTGGCGCGCCAACACACGCTGATGCGATCCGCCCTGACGGACGACAAAGAACAGAGCTTGGGTTGGGTGCGTTCGCCGGAGGTGGCGAAGTCGAAGAACTACCGCGATCACCTCACCCGCGCCACGGTCTTCTTCATCTGCGGTGCGACCGAGGAAGCCTTGGCCGCGCTGCAACAGGCGAAGTTCCTCAAAGACGACGCCCCGGAAATCTGGGTGTCGATCGTGCGTTTCCTCGCGGCGACCGGCCAGAAAGA
>JANOSQ010000775.1:0-3843 GCA_031415915.1 Fimbriiglobus sp.
AACAGCCTCAAGGGCAGGTAATACGGGTCAGCCACACGGCCATCATCGGCGTCTGGGATCTGGCACCGCTGGTGAAGTGAACGGTCGGTCGAGTCGCGATTTAAATCCTTTCAATCGCTTCGGAATACCAAGGTTCGCAGCACTCATCGTTTCGCGACATTGCTTCGGCAACGATATCCGCAGGAGACATGACTTCGAATTGCCCGGCGAGAAATTCGGCGTGGGCCCGTTCGACGCGCTCGACGAGTCGTTCTCGCGAGGTTTCGGCCAATCTCTTGGAGAGCACGGAAACCAGTTCGACACGGGACTCGCAATCGAGTGCTTCGGCGGCATCGAGAACGCCATCCAGAGTTGCAGTCGCCGACATGGAATTGCCTTTCGAGATGATCGACATCGCCGGGGCGGGGAAGGATGGGGGTGCCCTGAGCAGCACCCTCCAACGCTTATGGCTGCACCTTCCGGCCTGACCAGGTTCACACCTTCAGGTCTGTCAGGCCCCCACCCATCCTCGACCCGGCGAGTTGTACTTACTTCTTCGTCTGTCCGCGTGCGAAGATACTGGCGACGAAGTTCAGCACATCCGTCGCACTCGATTCGTTGTAGCCGTAGTTGCGGATCAGGCGAGCCTTCACCACGTCGATTTTTTCCTGCGTCGCCCGGTCGACCACGTTGCTCACCAAGCTCGTCAGCTTGATCGTGTCCTTCTGGTCCTCGAAGAGCTTCAATTCGAGGGCTTTCTGCAGGCGTTCGTTGGTGCGGTAGTCGAACTTCTTGCCGTCGATGGCCAAGGCTCCGATGTAGTTCATAATCTCGCGGCGGAAGTCCTCCTTGCGGCCTTCGGGGATGTCGATCTTCTCCTCGACGCTGCGCATCAGGCGCTCGTCCGGGTCGTCGTAGGCGCCGGTGTAGCGGTTGCGGACCTTCTCGCGCTGGGTGTACGCCTTCACGTTGTCGATGTAGTTCCCGCACAGGCGCGTCAGCGCTTCCTCGTCGGCGGCGATGGCGCGCTGGACTTCGTTCTTCACCACGTCTTCGTACTCTTCGCGGACGGTCGAGAGCAGTTCCTTGAAGTGGCGGTGCTGGTCTTCGTCTTTGATGAGGGCGTGGTGCCGGAGGCCGTCTTCGAGCTGCTTGATGACCATGAACGGGTTGATGTTGTCCTCGTCCGGGTGGGCGACGAGGGCGTTGCTGATCTTGTCTTGGATGTAGCGCGGGCTGATGCCGGTCATGCCTTCGTGGATCGCCTCGCGCTTGAGGTCGATGACGTTGTCTTCGGTGAAGCCGGGCATCGTCTTGCCGTTGTAGAGCTTCAGCTTCTGCATCAGGCTGAGGCTGGCGTTCTTGGGGGGATTCAACCGCGTCAGGACGGCCCACATCGCGGCGACTTCGACCGTATGCGGGGCGATGTGTTTGCCCTTCACCTTGGTCTCGTTGAAGTCCTTCTCGTAGATCCGCACCTCGTCCCGCAGGCGCGTGACGTAGGGGATGTCGATCTTCACGGTGCGGTCGCGCAGAGCTTCCATGAACTCGTTGTTCTGGAGGCGCTTGTACTCCGGCTCGTTGGTGTGGGCGAGGATCACCTCGTCGATGTCGGTCTGGGCGAACTTCTTCGGTTTGATCTTGTGCTCCTGCGACGCCCCGAGCAAGTCGTAAAGGAACGCCACATCGAGCTTGAGCACTTCGATGAATTCGACGATGCCGCGGTTGGCGATGTTCAGTTCGCCGTCGAAGTTGAAGGCGCGCGGGTCGCTGTCCGAGCCGTACTCGGCGATCTTGCGGTAGTTCATGTCCCCCGTCAGTTCGGTGCTGTCTTGGTTCTTCTCGTCCTTCGGCTGGAACGTGCCGATGCCGATGCGGTCCTTCTCGGAAAGGATCAGCCGGAAGATCCGGACTTCGTGCTTGAGCATCTCCAGCCAGTCGCCGTTGTAGTTCTTCAGGCGCTCGCGGAACTCGTACCGGCTGGCGGGGCAGAGATCGCCTTTGATGCTGATACCGTAGGGGTTGGGGCCGGTCGCCTCGGCATTCAGTTGTCCCAAGAGTTCGGTGCGATATTCCTCGGGGATCAATTGCAGCGGTTCGCTGTGCATCGGATCCTTGGCGTAAGTGCCGTCGGGGCTTTTCCAACTGAAGCTGAAGAGTTGCCCCGCGTCGCTGCGGCTGTATTCTTCGAGGCCGCGCTTCAAAAGGCGGGCGATGGTCGACTTGGCGCTGCCGACGGGGCCGTGGAGCAGGATCACGCGGCGCTCGGTGCCGTAGCCGAGGGCGGCGCTCTTGAAGGTGTTCACGAGCGTCATCAGCGGGCGATCCAGACCGTAGATGCCGTCGCCGTGGCGGGTGGCGAACTCGGTGAAGAACTTGTAGCGCGTGAGTTTGTCTTTGTTCTCGTAGATGTCCTCGGTGCCGTGGGCGAGGATCATGTCGAAGAGCCGCTGGTACGCGGTCCGCGTGACCGTCGGCTGCTTCATCACGATTTCCAAGTACTCCGGGAACGCGCATTCCCAGTTGAGCTTCTTGAAGTCGGTCAGATCCATCTGCGAGCGGAGGCCGTCGAGGATGCCTTGAGCCGTGGCCATCTGGTTCTCCTGAGTCCGACGACCGATGCGGGAGCATCGGAGGATGATCGAAACCAATGATGAACGGAGAGAGAGCGGCGCCGTCGGTTACGGCGAAGCTTCAGCATTGTAATCTGATCCGTGTGTCCTTTCCAGAAAGTCCGCATCCGCGGACTGAAATGTCGGCCCCCCGGCGGCGTCGGAATCTCCAATGGACCCCGAGGCGTTTGCCAACTTGGTGGCGGCCCACGGCCCGGCGCTGGCCCTGTTCGCCCGGCAGTGGTGCGGCACCCCGGAAGACGTCGTGCAGACGGCCTTTCTGAAATTGGTGCGCCTGCGAACCCCGCCCGACAAGCCCGTGCCGTGGCTTTACGCCGTGGTGCGCAACGCCGCCCGCGATGCCTCCCGCTCGGCCCGGCGGCGCCACACTTACGAAACGCGTGCCGCCGCGAACGCGGTGACATGGTTCGTCCCCGCCGACGACCCGACCGGGCTGGACGCCCAGCAAGCGGCGGATGCGCTGAAGGAATTGCCCGACGAACTCCGCGAAATCATCGTGATGCACCTGTGGGGCGGGTTGACCTTCGAGCAGATCGCGGGCGTGCTGGGAAGCTCCGCGAGTACCGTATTCCGACGCTATGCGACCGGGTTGGCCCGGCTCCGCGAACAACTGAGGGCGCCATGCCGAATCCGATGACCGACTCCTTCGAAGGTTCACTCGCGGCCCTGCGCCCGGCCCCAGCAGGCGTCGGCCAAGCGAGCTTCTACTACCGCGCCGGGCAGGTGTCGCGGGAACGCGCCGTTCGAACGTGGCGATTGGTGGGGAGCACGGCGCTCGCTTTGACGTTGGCCACGGCGGGATTCAGCGCTTGGCGAATCCACGACGCCGAGACGCGCTTGGCCGCCGCCGAAGCGAGGCCGATCCCCACGGCGAGCGCCGCCCCGTTGGAACCGGCCCTTCCCCCATTGCCGCCCAGCCCCAGCGCCGATGAAGACCTGCGCCCGTTCTCGGCCCCGATGGTGCCCCCGGACGCCGAGGACGACATGACCCCGAGCGAGGTCGCCAGCACGCTGGAACTCCGGCGGAATATCCTCACCGCGGGTGTGACCTACTTGGATGCACAATCGAACCGGAAGTTGACAAGACCAAAGGCGAGCGGCAGGAGGTAGCCTACCCAATTGAGGTTTCCGAAACGAGCTCGGCATGAGACGATGGGCAGCTGGTTCGTCACCCATCTTCTGAGGACGGAGTCATGGACGACTCGCACCGATCGATGCGTTGCTTCAGCGG
>JANOSQ010000776.1:0-6371 GCA_031415915.1 Fimbriiglobus sp.
CCGCTCTTCTTGTTGATACGCCGGCCGGGGCTATCCTTGATTGTGCCGCGATCCCGGAGATGCCATGCCGCTTCTCGACCATTTCGCCCCGCCATTGAGTCTCACGAGGCCTTGGGAAGGGTTCCACAGCGCCTGGACCACCATGATGGCCCAGCAGTTGAACCGAGAACTGCCAGAGGGCTACGTCGCTATCCCGCAGGCATCGCGCGGGCCGATGGTGGAAATCGATGTCGCCACATTGGCCGAGGCGGGGATCCGCTCCCCGGCGAGTTCGGGGAATTGGTCGCCTTCGGAACCCGTCTGGAGCGGGCCGCTCGATTGGCCGAAGCGCGATTGGTTCGAAATTCGCATCTGGGATACGGCCGCTGCCAAACTCGTCGGGGCCATCGAACTCGTCAGCCCCGCGAACAAGGATCGGCCGTCGGCCCGGCAAACTTTCTGCGGTAAATGCGCCGGGTATCTCCGTGCCGAGATCGGCTTGGTCGTGATCGATGTCGTCACGATCAGTCGCCACGATCTCAACGAGTTGCTGCTCGAACTGCTCGAACTCGATGATCCCGCATCTGCGACCGGGGTCTCCGACCCGCCCCTGACGGCGTTCGCGTATCGCACCACCTCGTCCGAGCGTTCCCGCCTCGAAGTTTGGAAGCACGATTTGCAAATCGGGTCGCCCCTGCCGATCCTACCACTTTGGCTCGGCGCCGATTGGGCGATGCCGCTCGACCTCGAAGCGAGTTATCGAGCGACACGCGAAATGCTCCGGATGTGAGTTGCCCCGCTCGGTTCTTCGCGGTCAGGAACTTGTGCTGACTGTCCGAACGAGGCCATCCGATGCCGACTACTTCCGGCCCCATTGTAATCGCCGGCGGCTCCGGTTTTCTCGGACTATCACTCGCCAGACATCTCGTGGCCACTGGCAAATCGGTCGTCATCTTGTCCCGAACACCGCCGAAGGCGAGCGGCCCGTGGAAGCACATATTGTGGGATGGTCGAACTCTCGGGGACTGGCGGCGCGAACTCGACGGCGCCGGCGGCTTGGTGAATTTGACGGGTCGCACCGTGAACTGCATCAAGGCGCCCGATCACCGAGATGAAATCCTCCGTTCTCGCCTCGAAGCGACTCGCGTGCTGGGATTGGCCATGCGGAGCATCGATAATCCGCCCCCCGTGTGGGTGCAGATGAGCACCGCGCACATCTATGGCGATCCGCCGGTCTTGACTTGCTCGGAAGATTCTCCGTTCGGGTGCGGGTTGGCACCGTTCGTCGGCAAAGCGTGGGAAGAGGAATTCCGCACGAGCGTCTTGCCGAGCCAGCGCGCGGTGATCTTGCGGACGAGTTTCGTCATCGGCCGGGGCGGCGGCGCACTCGGAACGCTCCGCCGACTGACGAAGTTCGGTTTGGGCGGCACGGTCGGCGCCGGTACTCAAGGGATGAGTTGGCTGCACGAAGCCGACATGAACCGCATCTTCGAGCGGGCCCTCGACGATTCCGCGATGCGTGGAGCCTACATCGCCTCATCGCCGGAGCCGGTTTCGCAGAAAGCCTTCATGCGAGAGATGCGCCGCGCCGTCGGGATGCCGGTCGGGCTACCGGCGGCCCCGTGGATGGTGCGATTCGGGGCGAAGTGGATTCTCCGCACCGATCCGGAACTGATCCTCTACGGCCGGTACGTGTTGCCGAAGCGGTTGATCGATGACGGCTTCGAGTTTCGCTTTCCGAAGTTGCGCGATGCACTCGCGGATTTGTTACCGACATTCGCAACCTGACCGTGGGGTGTAAACGAGAACTCATTTCCGACGTGCCCGTTCGATCAGAGCCACCTTCACCGGCTCCGGGAGAAACTTCGTCAAGTCCCCGCCCAGTTGGGCGATCTGCCTCAGTAGCGAACTGCTAACGTGCGAGAACTCCTCCTTCGCCATCAGAAATACCGTCTCGATTTCCGAATCCAAATTGCGGTTCATGAGCGACATCGTGAACTCGTACTCCATGTCGCTGAGCGTGCGCAGGCCGCGGATCATGATGCGGGCGCCGAGATCCCGGACGAATCGGACCGTCAGCCCATCGAACTTCTGCACTTCCACGTTCGGGTAGTTCCGACTGACCTCTTCGATGAGGCGGACGCGCTCGTCGATGTCGAAGAAGGTGGTCTTGTCCGGGTTGATGCCGACGCCGACGATGAGCCGGTCGAAGAGTACGCTGCCCCGCTCGATGACGTCGAGGTGCCCGAGGTGGACGGGGTCGAACGTGCCGGTGTAGACGGCGATGCGCGGGTTGAGCGTACTCGTCGGCATGGTTACTCCGAGGCGAGCCGGCCCCGTAAGGGGTCGGAGGTTTCACTGGGGAAGCGCCGCCAGCAGTCGGTCGATTTCGTCCGGGGTGTTGTACGCATGGGGGCTGACGCGCAATCGGTTCGCCCGCTGATTCACGATGACCCCGGAGTCGCGGCACGCCTTCATGGCGACCTTCGGCGGAATCGTCGGGTGCGTCAAGGCGACGATCCCCGACCGCGCGTTGCCGGTTCGATCGCTGAAGACGCTCCAGCCCCGGCTCGGCGCCCGGTCGCAGAGGGTGTCCGTCAGTTCCAGAATCCGAGCAGCGGTGTTCGCGTGGCCGAATTCTTCAAAGAGTTCCAAGCTGGCACCGAGGGCACTCAACCCCGGGACGTTGAGGGCGCCCCCTTCCCAACGGCCGGCGTGCGGCTTCAACCGGAAGTCGGTGACGTGGTACTCGAAGGGGTTCAGCACGCTGTGCGCCCCGACGCCGATGGGGTGCAAACTCTCCACCCACTCCCGGCGGATGTAGCCGAAGCCGGCCCCTTCCGGCGCCAGCATCCACTTGTGCCCGTCGGCGGCGAGGGCGTCGATTCCGGACTTCTGCACGTCGATGGGGAAGGCCCCGAGCGATTGGATCGCGTCTACGAAAAAGAAGATCCCCCGACTGCGGCACAGTTCGCCGAGGAGGTCGAGGTCGTTGCGGAATCCCGAGGCGAACTCGACCGCGCTGATGCTGAGCAGCCGCGTCCGCGGGGTGATCGCGGCGGCGATATCATCGATTTCGATCCGGCTTCCCCGGCTCGGCACCGTCCGCACTTCGACCCCGCGGTTCGCCAAGTTCATCCACGGGTACAAGTTCGACGGATACTCCTCCGCAGGCAACACGACGTTGTCCCCCGGTTGCCACGGGAAGCCTTCCGCGATCAGGCCGATGCCGAGGGTCGTGTTCGGAATGAACAGGATGTCCTCGGTATTCGGTGCGTTGATCAGCCGGGCCGCGAGCGCGCGGACGTGGGCCAGCCGCTGAACCCAGGTGAGAATCGTGGCTATCCCGTTGTGGGCGACATCCTCGGCGTAAGCGTTCATCGCCGCGACCGCGCGGCGGGGGAGCGGCGCCACGGCCGCGTGATCGAAAAACGCCCAGCGCTCGGTTACCGGGAATTCGGCCCGGAACTCGGCCCAATCCATGACGGCATTCCCCCTTCGGCACCCGTGTCACGCATTCTCAGAATAAGATAGTCGGACGCCCCGAATCGTTGCGACGGAGTCCGACCCTTGTTTGGAAACGATCAGCCGACCCCGTTCGACCTCCGGTTCCGACTGGGCGGGATCCCGATCCGCGTGAACCCGTGGTTCTGGATCATCATGGCGCTGCTGGGCAGCCACCTATTCAACGATCCCGATTTCGGGCCGATGTACTTGCTCCTGTGGGTGGCTTGCGGATTTGTGTCGATCCTCGTCCACGAGATGGGCCATGCCGTCGCCGCGCGGTTGTTCGGCTCGCCTGTGTCGGTGTCGCTCATCGCCTTCGGCGGTTACGCGCGCATGGAGTACCCGCCGCGATCGCCCTACAAACGCATCCTCGTTTCGCTGGCGGGGCCGGGGGCGGGTTTCGGTTTGCTCGGCATCGTGGTCGCGTCGCACTACGCGTTCGATTGGGGCTCCCACGACAAACTGACCGGGGCGCTGCTCGCCTTTTTGTTTAACATGAACCTGTTCTGGAATCTGCTGAACCTGCTCCCGGTTTGGCCGCTCGACGGCGGGCAGGTTTGTCGGGAGTTGTTCGCCATCGGCAAATGGCGGAATCCGGACGCCGCGGTGCACCGCACCTCGATGGTGGTCGCCTTGATCCTCGTGGCCCTCGGCGTCGCGGCTTTGCTCGGGATCAACATCCCCGTCGAAGGGGAGTTCCCGAAGATGGTCGTGCGCTACCTCAGCCGCAGTTTGATGCTCACGATTTGGATGGGCCTGTTCGCCTACACCAACTACCAGATGCTGCAATTGGCCCAACGCCGCGGCTTCTACTACGAAGACGACGACACCCCGCCGTGGCGGCGCAATTGATTTTCACCCGGAGACTGCCGATGAAGTTCTGTCTCGCAATCGTCGCCTGCGTGCTCGTGGGCCAAGTCCGCGCCGAAGTCCCCAAGGAACTCGGCGAGTTCATCGCCAAGCCGGACAAATCCTACGAATGGAAGTCGAAAGGCAAGATCGAAACCCCGGCCGGGGTGGTGTACGAATTGACCATGACCTCGCAGAAATGGCAGGAGACGACTTGGACGCACGGCATCCAAATCTTCGTGCCGAAGGGGGCGAAGCCGAAGGCGACGATGCTGCTTTACAACACGGGCGGCGGGCCGTCGCCGGTGAATGCGATCCTCGGATTGGCGATGTCCGAGCGGGTGAAAGCGCCGGTCGCCTTCCTCTACGACATCCCGAATCAACCGATCTACGGCAAGAAGGAAGATGCGCTGATCGCGGAGACGTTCACCAAATATTTGGCGGCCGAGGATGCGAGTTGGCCGCTGCTCTTCCCGATGGCCAAGAGCGTGATTCGCGCGATGGACACGCTGCAAGCCTTCGCCAAAGAGGAATGGAAATTCGATGTCAAAGACTTCGTGGTGACCGGCGCTTCGAAGCGCGGTTGGACGAGTTGGCTCACGGCCGCGACCGGCGACAAGCGCGTGAAGGCGATCATCCCGATGGTCATCGACACGCTGAACTTCAAAGTGCAGATGCCGCACCAGTTGAAAAGTTTCGGGGCCTACAGCGAGCAGATCAACGACTACGTCGTCCGCGGTCTGCTCGACCCGAAGAAACCGGAGACGCCCGCCAAGCAAAAACTCTGGGCGATGGTCGATCCGATCAGCTACCTCGACAACTTGAAGCTGCCCAAGGTCATCATCAACGGGACCAACGACCCGTATTGGACGCAGGACGCCCTCAACTTCTACTGGGATGACCTGAAGGGGCCGAAGTGGGTGCTGTACGTTCCGAACGCGGGGCACAATTTGGAAGAGATGAAAGAAGGCGGCAAGAAGGATCGCGACCGGGCGTTGAATACGATGGCGGCGGCGGCGCGGTGGTTCATCGAAGATCTCACCCCGCCGGCGATGACGTGGAAGCACGGGGGCGAGGAGAAGCCGGAGTTCCGGATCGAAGGCGGTAAAGATGTGAAAGCATTCCGCCTCTGGACGGCCAACTCCGAGAAGCGGGACTTCCGCAAAGCCAAATGGACCAGCGTGGAACTGAAGGCCAAGGACAACGCTTGGTCGGGCATTTTGGAGCGACCGAAGAGCGGTTTCCTCGCGGTCTTCGACGAGTGCGAATACGACCTCGACGGATTGAAGTACAACCTCAGCACCCAGCTCCGCATCCTCGAACCGGCGAAGAAATAGCCGTGCCTTGGGACTTCGCCGAGGAATTGGAGCGGTACGGGCCGAACTCCGGTGACACGGCGATGTCATTGGAAGCGGCCCGTGCGTATTGCGCTTCGGTGACGCGGCGACACTACGAGAACTTCACGGTGGCGTCGTGGCTGCTGCCGCGGAAGTTGGTGCCCCACTTCGAAGCGGTGTACGCCTACTGCCGCTGGGCCGACGACTTGGCCGACGAGACCGGCGGGGGCGAACGGAGCTTGGAGTTGTTGGATTGGTGGCGGGGCGGGTTGCTGGGAGGGCACTCCACGCATCCCGTTTTCATCGCACTCCGGGAAACGACCCGCACCTTCTCCATTCCATCAAAACCCTACCTCGATCTGCTCACCGCCTTCGAGCAGGATCAGCGCGTCCCCAAGTACGACACCTTCGATCAACTGCTGGGTTACTGCCGGAACTCGGCCAATCCCGTCGGGCACCTCGTGCTTTACTTGTTTGAAACGTTCGATGACCGCAAGGCGGCGCTCTCGGACGAAATCTGCACCGGTCTACAATTGGCCAACTTCTGGCAGGATGTAGCCCGCGACTTCGACAAAGGTCGCATCTATCTGCCCGCCGAGGATCGCGACCGATTCGGTATCATCGAAGAACAACTGCGATCCAAGCGGTTCGACGCGGCTTTCCGCGAGTTGATCAAGTTTGAAGTCGACCGAACCTGGG
>JANOSQ010000777.1:0-1522 GCA_031415915.1 Fimbriiglobus sp.
CGAGCGTGCGTTCGACCCGCCGGAAGTAGATGAGGCTGACCGCGAAAGTCGCGAAGGTCGCCAGCGCCGAGACGCCGAGCGAGAACCAATCGAGCGGTTCGCCGAGGGTGCACGCGCGGAAGTTCACCACCAGACCGTAGACCGGGTTGATCGGCAACCACGCCGTCGTGAACTCGGGATCGGGCAGCGACTCGGTTCGCAGGTAGATGCACGGCGTCGCGAACATCCAAAGTTGCAAACCGAGGTTCAGCAAGAATCGGAAATCCCGTTGCGAAGCGATGAGCGCCGAGAGGAAGACCCCGACGCCCATCGCGAACATCCCGAGCAACAACACGATGACGGGGAGCAACAAGAGCTTCCACGTCGGAGCGACGCCGATGATCGCCATGGCCACGGCGAAGATGACGAGGTTGATGCATAAGTCGAAGAACGCCGCGAAGACGTTGGCCGCGGGCAGCGCCAGGCGCGGGAAGTAAGTCTTCGTGACGAGACGTTCGTTGTTCACCAAGCTGTTGCCGGAGTTCAACACGGCCGAGGCGAAGAAGGTCCACGGGAGAACCCCGGCCATCACGAACAAGATGTACTGCTCGAAACTCGGGAACCCCTCGGACGCTTTGCCCAAGTACCCGATGAAGACGACGAAGACGAGGATCGTGGCCAGCGGTTGGAAAACCGACCAGCCGAGGCCGAGGATGGTTTGCTTGTAGCGCAGCCGGATATCCCGGAGCGTGAGCATCACGAAGAGTTCGCGGAAGCGCCAGATTTCGACGACGTCCGCCCAGCGCCAGCCCAAGCTGGAATCGATGCGCGTGACGGCGAGAGCCGCGGGCGGGGTTTCGGTCACGGAGTCGGCCACCTCAGAGTGCGTCGGACGGCGTCCGAGTAATATAAGTTTTTCGCATTGACCGGGGAGGTGAAGTCGGCCATGACGCCCGAGTTGAGTGTCCAGCGCGGTTCCGATTCGCAGAAAACTTTTCCAGAATGCCGCCCCGCTGGCACGCGCAGTGCCGCATTCGAGAACCAAGCCCAATGATCACCATCCAAGCGATGCCCATGGACGCTTGCCACCCATTGCGAATTCTGTGCGTCGACGACAATCGCGATGTCGCCGATTCCTCGGCCGATTTGCTGGATCTCCTCGGCTACGAGTCGCTCGCTTGCTACAACGGGACTTCGGCGCTACGACTGGTGGACTCGTTCGCGCCGGACGTCTGCTTGATCGACCTGAACATGCCCGGCATGGACGGCGACGAACTGGCAATCTTATTGCGGAGAACGAATCGGCCGCTGTTGCTGGTCGCGATCACTGCCATGAGCGACGCGGCCTCGGGACTTCGAATCGCGGAAGCGGGATTCGATTACCACTTGATCAAACCCTTCGACCCGAACCGACTCCCAGACCTCGTTTCCGCACACTTTCAACAATCCGCCTAGTGGAGCGTTGCAGCTGATTTGTTAGCCGGACGCGCCAGCGACGGAGTTCAATCGTGCATGCCGGAATGCGATTTTCACCGAGATTCAC
>JANOSQ010000778.1:0-2548 GCA_031415915.1 Fimbriiglobus sp.
CAGCGGCCAAACGGTCGGCGTCGCCGAGGGGATCGGCGGAACCGCGACGCAGTGGTTCCCCGGCGGAGTTCTCGGCCAGCCGAGCAACAGCGGTCGGATCAGCCAAGCGAATTTCGCGGTGCTGCCCGAAGGCGGGTTGAAGCTCGGCTACCAACTCACGGAACGGGCGCGTTTCTCGGTCGGGTACACCGTCTTCTACCTCGGCGACGCGGTGCGACCGGGGGATCAAATCGACCGCGTCGTCGATTTGGATCAGGCGGGGAGTTTCCTCGAAAGGCCGTTGCCGCAGTTCGTCCGGAGCGATTACTGGGTTCAGGGATTGTCGTTGGGCATGGACTGGCGGTACTGATTCAACTCGGCCATTCCACTTTAAAGGGCATCTTCGCCAACTCCGCGGGCAGATACGGTCGCAGGGCCGGCGCGGAACCGCGCCAGAGGATCGTCACGCGATCCAGATCCGGTTCGATGACCACGGTGTGAATCACCGGCTCGGTCTCTTTCAGCGTCCCTTTGCGACCGTCCACCCAGAGCCGCGGTACGCCGGCCGGCAGTGTCACGGTGAACTTCGCCTGCTTCGGGTGCATGTTGTCGAGGACGATGGTTTCGCCGCCGCGGAAGTGGGGAAATTGCAATCCCGGCGATGCGCCCTGCGCCACGAGCTGCGTGTCGGCCGGGGTCTTGTTGGAATCGAGCAAGTTGTCCGGGTAGTAGCCGCGCTCCACTTCGGCGATGATCTTCATCGTCAGCTTCCCCGTGATGGCAAAGCCGACGTAGGCCCGGCGCGGGAAGCAATCGTAGTTCATCCAACCCGTCGATTGGGGCAGGGGCATCTTGGGCCACTCGTGTTCATCGCCGACCGCGAGGCGGTCGGGGGTGAGCCGGTCGAGGGGATCTTCCAAGTTCGGCAAGCGCAACTTTCCCACGGCTTCGTGAGTCGCTTGCAGGAGCCAGCCACGCCCCGCCGGGTTGCGGGGGTAGCTCGACAGGATCAATTGCTCCGGGGGCACTTCGAGGGCCGTGGCCAAAATGCGGATGTTCTCGGCGCGATCCTCCGGCACGCCGTCGAGCGTGCGGGCTTCGCTGCCGCCGTAGGCATGGGTGTAACGCAGCGGCACTTTGTCCGCGGGCAATGGCGGCGAGAAGTAGATGCTTCCGCCGTTGTCGGTGATGCACTCGCGATCCCCGAGCACGAGGATGCGCTTGGCCACTTTGCCCTGCACGGTAACAACTGCCTCGAATTGGCTGCGCCCCTGACCGTAGGCGTGGCCTTGAATCACCAAGTCCGTCTTGGCCTTCATCGGGATCGTATCGGAGTCGTGGAGCAGTTCGTCCGCATCGAAGATCAACTCGTCGCGGATCGGCAACTGCTCGGCCGCGAGGACGAGGCGACCTTGCTGCATCGAATAGGTGCGCTTGGCCAGCACCACGAGGTAGCAGGCACCGGATGGATCGCGGAGTGAGAGCTGCATATCGACCTCGCGGGATTATGGGCCGAAGAGCATATCGGCAACGCCGCTCTCGTGATCGACGGGGACGGGGCTGTTGTTGTAATCCTGCGCGGCCTGATCGGGCGGAGTGTACTCCCCGGTCGCCATGTCGAGTTGTCGGCCTTGCTCGTCGATATAACCGCTGTAAAAGGTCGAGCCAGCCCCGCCGGGTGTGGGTGCGCCGAACGTGCCCACGTCGGCACCCATCGGCCCGCCCGTGAAAAAGCCGATGACCGTGCCCGTGATGGTCTCGCCGAAGCGGCCGAAGACGCGCCCCACTCCGACTTTGGTCATACCGAGCCGGAAAATAGGACCCATGATGAACATCGGCGCCCTGGCCATTAGAAGCCCCGCGCCCACGGCCGCGTAGGCTCGACCCAACGCACCCGATGCGGCAGTCCCGACTTTGCCGCCGAGCCACTGCAGGGCCGTTTGCATGAGGAAGTCGGCCGCCATATTCATGAACCCGGCGTAGATGTCGCCCCAGGTCATGTCGACGCGGTGCGTGGCCATGGCGACTACCGACCCCGTCGGCGTCGGGCACGGCGTGCCGCAGTTCAGGTTCAAGTTGATGGCGAACAGCAGCGACACGCCCACGGTACCCTTATCGCACTTGTACTTCGACGAACCGAAGTGATTCTTCGACGAGCTCAGGGGGATTTCGATCGCCAGCAACACGCTCGGCGAACCGATGTGCGGGATCATCGGCCCGATGTCCGAGCCTTTCATGATCGTCGGACCGTACGAATCGGTGAAGATATTGGTGGAGTATACGGCCGTCACATAAAGTCCGCTGAGGACGTGCACGGTGCAATGCGGCACCGGCGGGGTCAACGGGGCCGGCGGCACCAGCACTTGGTGGAAGTCGAGGCCGATCATGGGGTGGAACCCCTTCAGCACGCCGTGTTTCACCGCACGCCCTCCGGGTGATCCGAAATCAATTCGCAGCCGCGCTTGACGAAATGCACGACCTTGTAACGGAAGGCGTGCCGGTACGTCACGAAGACGCGCTGGCGATCCGCTTCGATCCCCACTTGATCGAGGGCCGGGATCACTTCGTG
>JANOSQ010000779.1:0-5654 GCA_031415915.1 Fimbriiglobus sp.
TGATTGTCCATGGTTACAATAGCAGAAGTAATTTTTAACCTTGCCTGTGTGCTGATACCGGGCCTGCTCGAACCACGCCATCCGCTCGGGGGTGCGGGCCGACGGATCGACCGTGAGCCAGATGGCGCGCGACGCCATCGCCGATTCGTACTGGACGGTCTCGAAGACGGGGTAAGGCCACTCGGTCAAATCGACGAGGCGCCAGCCGACGCCGAGGAGGGTGAAGAGGAGAGCCGCACCCAACGCGAGTCGGTCAGTGTCCCGCGGCTCGGTCATGGGGAACTCCCTTCAAAGCGCTCGCCGAAGCCGCGGACTGGAACCCGCGCGATCCGCAGAGTATCGTAATGAAATTGAATCCGCCATCCGAGGATCGACCGCGATGCCCCGTAAACTGCCCCTGCTGCTGGCCGTCCTTTCCGCCGCGCTGCTCGCCCCGGCCGCGCGGGCCGAGGGCGGCCCCGCCGGGAACTGGAAGTACCGCTTCACCGAAGGCGATACGTCCATCACGATGCTCTTCCTGTTCACGGAGTCGGACAAAAAGTGGGTCGGCGACTACATCGGCGCCTCGCAGGCGATCCGCGTCGAGCCGAAGATCACCGCATTGACCGTGACCGGCGATACCGTCACCTTCACCCTCGAAATTCAAGGGCGCGAGTTTCTCAACTTCGACGGCACCCTCGCGAAGGACGGCAAGAAGCTCGTCGGTTCGGTGAGCCAAGCGGGCGGGCCGCTGAAGCTCGTCGAGATGTACCCGTCGAAGCTGAAGAAGCTCACCGACGCCTTTGAACTGGCCCGCGAGGACTTCGCCCAGCAAGAGTCGGGCACGCCGGTTTTCGAAGCGGGCTTCACCCTCGCCGGGCAAGCCGGTGAGAAGAAGCTGAAGGTGGAAGAAGCCCGCGGGATCGCCGACAAGCTCGCCAAAGCCGCCGCCAACTACGGCCCGCGCTGGGAGCGCACGGTGGCGCTGCGGCTCGCCGAAACCTTCGTCGGGCAAGAGGGCTTCGCCGATGTCGCTCTCGCCCAAGCCCGGCGGGCCGAGCGGATGCTCGCCGAGACCGATCCTGCCCTGATGCAAATGCCCGTGTACGAAACGTTGGGCAAGGTACTGGTGAAATCGGGCAAGGCCGACGAAGCCAAGAAGTACACGGCGATGCTGGCCAAGCTCGAGACCCGCGATGCCGCCGAGTACGAAAAGGCGATGCTGAAATTCGAGACGCCCGCGTTCGCCGGCCGCAAAGCCAAGAGCGACCGCGTCGCCCTCGTCGAAGTCTTCACCGGCGCCGAGTGCCCGCCCTGCGTCGCCGTCGATGTCGCCTTCGACGGCCTGCTGAAGACGTACAAGCCGACCGACGCGATCTTCCTCCAGTACCACGTCCACATTCCCGGGCCGGATCCACTCACCAGTCCGGACGCGATGGAGCGGCTCGAATTGTCCAACGTGCGGAGCGCGCCGACCGCGTTCGTCAACGGCAAACCGACCGCGAAAGGGGGCGGGGGCGCCGCCGCGGCCAAAGCGAAGTACACCGAGTTCCGCACGGCCATCGACGACGCCCTGGAGAAACCCCCCGCCGCCAAGATCGCCCTCGCCGTCACGAAGGACGACAAAGGCTTCAGCGTGAAAGCGATGGCCAGCGATCTCGAAAAACCGGGCGAGAAGGTCATGCTCCGCTTCGTGCTGATCGAAGACCGCGTCCGCTACGCCGGTGGTAACGGGGTCCGCTACCATCAGCAGGTCGTCCGCGCCATGCCGGGCGGGGCGAAGGGCGTCGCGCTGACCAAGAAGAGCCAAGAGCAGAGCGTGACCGTCAACGCCGAGGAGGTGAAAGGGAAGCAGGTGAAGTACTTGGACGACTACGCGAAAGCCGAAGGCCCGTTCCCCCGCCCCGTCCCCACGCTGACTCTGCAAGGGTTGAAGGTCGTGGCGTTCATCCAAGACGACGCGACGGGGGAAGTGCTCAACGCGGCGCAAATCGAATTGAAGTGATCGTCGAACGGCGCGGCCGAGGACTCCCGGCCGCGCCGCCGATATCCTCACCTTCCTTGGGGGACTTCTGAGCCTTCACCCGCTGGCTCTCACGATTTGCAGTACGCCCCGATGAACCCGAACGATTTTCTCTTGCGGCACTAAACTGTCAGTCTCTCCACCCTCGCCGGGGTTCGCCATGTTCCGTCGGTTCCTCCTCTCCGCGGTCTTCGCCCTCGCGGTCGGCACGGCCACCGCCGCGCCGGATGCCGCGACGTTCAACCGCGATGTCCGGCCGATCCTCGCCGATGCCTGCTTCAGTTGCCACGGGCCGAGCAAGCAAAAGGGTGGCCTTCGGCTCGACAAACCGGAATCGGCGACCAAGCCGACGAAGGCGGGCACGACGGCGTTCGTCGGCGGGAAGCCGCAAGCGAGCGAAGCGATCCGGCGGATTCTCTCGGCCGATGAGACCGAGCAAATGCCTCCGCCGGGGCCGCACAAGAAACTGACGCCGGCGCAGAAAGAGACGCTGACGAAATGGGTGACGGCCGGCGCGGTCTACGAACTGCATTGGTCGTTCACGCCGTTGAAATCGCCGGCAGTTCCGGCGAACGCGAAGGGGAGCACCCTCGATGCGTTCCTCAACGAGCGACTCGCCAAAGTCGGGTTGACGGCGACCGAAGAAGCCGACAAACCGACACTCATCCGCCGCGTCGCGTTCGCACTGACGGGCTTGCCGCCGACGCCGAAGGATTTGAAAACCTTCCTCGATGACTCCAAGCCCGGCGCCTACGAACGCATGGTCGACCGTTACTTGGCGACCCCGCAGTACGGCGAAGAGATGGCCCGCCATTGGCTCGACCTCGCCCGCTACGGGGACACCCACGGCCTGCACCTCGACAATGAGCGCGGCACTTGGCCCTACCGCGATTGGGTCGTGCGCTCGTTCAACGACAATCTGCCGTTCGACAAATTCACCGTCCAACAACTCGCCGGCGATCTCCTGCCGAACCCGACGAAGGATCAACTCGTCGCCACGGGCTTCAACCGCTGCAACGTGACCACGGGCGAAGGCGGCTCCATCGATGCCGAGTGGCACTTCCGCAACGCCGTTGACCGGGCGGCCGTGGCGTCCGAAACGTGGCTCGGACTCACGTCCGGGTGCGCCCAGTGCCACGATCACAAGTTCGATCCGATCACGGCCAAGGATTTCTACTCGCTCTACGCCTTCTTCTATTCCGCCGCCGGGCCGGCCCTGGACGGCAACGCGTTGCTGCATGAACCGTCGGTGAGGTTGGGCACGCCCGAGCAGGACAAGCAACTCGCCGAGTTGGATGGGAAAATCGCGAAGCTCAACGCCGACATCGCGGCCGTGAAGCCGGAGCCGAAACCCGTCTCCGCCGTCGTGGGCTTCGCCGCGGGTGTGCGAACGAAGATTCAACAAGCGCCGCTGACGAAAGCGCGCGATGCGCTGACTGCCGAGCGGGTGAAGCTGGATCAGGCAATTCCCGGTTCGATGATCTTCCGCGATGCCCCGACTCCTCGGCAGGCCTTCGTGATGCTGCGGGGGCAGTACGACAAACCGGGCGAGAAGGTCGAACCGGATAGCCCCCACTTCCTACCGCCGATGAAAAAGGCCGCCGCGCGGGGGAACCGCCTCGACTTCGCCAATTGGATCGTCTCCGCGGAGAACCCGTTGACGGCCCGAGTGTACGTCAACCGCCTCTGGCAGCAGTTCTTCGGCACCGGCCTCGCCAAGAACGCCAACGACTTCGGCGCCCAAGGCGAACCGCCGACGCACCCGGAACTCCTCGATTGGCTCGCGGCCCACTTCCGCGACGGCGGTTGGGATCGCCGGGCGATGGTGAAATTGCTCGTGACCTCCGCGGCGTTCCGGCGTTCTTCCAAAGTGACCGCGGAGGTGTTGAAGGCCGACCCGGACAATCGCTTGTTGGCGCGCGGCCCCCGCTTCCGGTTGGACGCCGAACAGGTGCGGGACAACGCACTCTTCGTCGCCGGGCTGCTCAACCCGACCCTCGGCGGCAAAGGCGTGAAGCCCTACCAACCCGACAACATTTGGGAGCCGGTGGCCTTCACCGGCTCGAACACGATGTCGTACAAGCGCGATGCGGGCACGGCCCTCTATCGGCGCAGCCTGTACACATTCTTCAAGCGCACGGCGCCGCCGCCGTTCCTGTCGAACTTCGATGCGCCAAACCGCGAGCAACCGTGCAGCCGGCGCGATCGCAGCAACACGCCGCTGCAAGCGCTCCAGTTGATGAACGACGTGCAGCACGTCGAAGCGGCCCGCAACTTCGCCGAGCGCATGATCGTGGACGGCGGCGCCACCCCGGATGCCCGGATCGCCTTCGCATTCGAAGCGCTGTTGGCGCGCAAGCCGCTCGACGGGGAGATGCGGATCGTGAAGGGGGCGCTCGATGCACACCTGGCGCGGTACACCAAGTTCCCCGAGGACGCGAAGAAGTTGATCGCCTTCGGCGAAACGAAACCGAAACCGGCGCTGAAACCCGAAGAGTTGGCCGCGTACACGATGATCGCCACGCTGCTGTTGAACTTGGATGAAACGCTGACGCGGAATTGAACCAGTAGCCGCACGCGCCAGCGATGGTGAGTCGATGACACCGAGGTTCCAACAATGTTCCGCCTAGTAGCTTTGCTCGCCGTCGGTATGGCGTTGCTGATCGGCCCGGTGAATGCCAAGGCCCCGGTACCCAAATCACTAAAGCATATCGACCTCGACGCAGAAACGATCGCCGCATACGAACGCCTCGGTGCGACGTACGGTCGGATGACCGCGGGTGATTACGAACACCCCCGGGCCAGGGCCGAGGAAAAGCCTGTCGATCACGGCGGGGTACCGGCGTTTTATTTCCAAAAGATCCCGGCGGGCAAACTCCCGGATGCGAATGCAGCCTTCGGTCTCAGCTTCCAGAGTTATAAAATCACAGATGAGGGGCTGAAAGATCTCAAAGAAACTTCAAAACCTCGCGTCGCTCCGCCTCGGAAATACAAAAGTGACGGATGCGGGTTTGAAGGATATCAAGGGATTAAAAAACCTCACTTCGCTCAACCTCGCTTATACGAAAGTGACGGATGAGGGATTGAAGGAACTCAAGGAACTCAAAAACCTAACTCGGCTCAATCTCGAACATAGCAAAGTGACGGATGCGGACTTGAAGGATCTCAAGGAACTTAAAAGTCTAACTTGGCTCAACATATTCGGATTGAACGTGACGAATGCCTCCTTGAAGGAACTGAGAGAAGCATTGCCGAAGTGCCATATTTATAACTGATGAGGCGCGACTTGTCGTCCATGCGCCGCGAGCGGCCAAGATTCTTGTGGGTCAGGCTTGGCGTGACGGGCCTTGCGGATGTCGCAAAGGCTTTTTGCAAGGCGATAGGCTGCGTCGCGCAAAGCGTGACCTGCAAGAGTCTCATACCCAACGGCTTTGATCCGTAAGGCGAGCGGCAGCACTTGATTCACCTGCCGCACGGCTTGATCGTGATGTCGTATTTGGGAAGCGTCGGAGATCGTTGCAGTCGCGCTTCGTACGGCTCCATCGCCTTCTTCGAGAGTCGGATGCCGTTACGGTAGTCGCCGGCCAGTCGCTTCACCGTGGGGTGGCGACCCTTCCAAGTCATCCGCAGCGCTTCCTGCAGGATCACCTTC
>JANOSQ010000780.1:0-6432 GCA_031415915.1 Fimbriiglobus sp.
CCACCGATTGGAACAAACCCAATTTCGAGACGCGCGTACTGGACAAGAGGCACGGTGCGACCGAGTTGGCGATCGGCGACCTGAACGGCGACGGGCGACCCGACATCGTCTGCCTGTTCTCCCAGGAGCACGAGACCGTCGCCGCCTTCCTCGGCGACGGCCGGGGCGGATTCCAGTCGGAGACGATTTACAAGGGTCCGCACCCGCTTTACGGCTGTTGCGGGATCGAGTTGGTGGATATCGACGGTGACGGCGACTCCGACTTACTCTTGGCCAACGGGGATGTCCTCGACCAACCGGTTCTGAAACCGTACTTCGGAATCCAATGGCTGGAGAACAAGGGGATCTACCCGTTCACGCGCCAGGGGGTAGGCCAGCTGTGCGGGGTGATTGCCGCTCGGACCCTCGACTTCAATGGCGATGGCAAACTCGACATCGCCGCCATTTGCTACCTGCCCGCGAGAGACTTCCCGCAGCGGGAAGAGCGGCGCATGCCCGCGCTGGTCTTGTACGAACAGGGGGAGCGGGGCCGGTTCCGGCCCGTGGTGCTGGATGTTGGCCGCTGCGACAACCTGAGCCTCGCGGTCGGTCGGCTACCCGGCGACAAGTTGCCGAGTCTCGTCGTGGGGCACGGTGACTTTGTGAAGGAGGCTGGCCGGCTCGACGCCGCCACGATCTGGCGGAACCGCGGTCGCCCCTGAGGTTGGAGTTTGGGTACCTTATGACTTCTCCGCCCGATAACTTGCCGCCCTCGCGCCGGTGGCTCACGCCGTACGATGGGGCGCTGGCGCTCTCGGTTCTGGCCTTCGCATTCTTAAGTGCTTCCTACCCCGTGCGTGACAGCGGGCTCTGGATGCACTTGGCGGTCGGCCGGCTTCTGGGGGCGGGTGAGTATCAGTTCGGCGTCGACCCGCTCTCGTACACCACCTCCGGCGTTTACTGGGCGAATCACGCTTGGTTGTTCGACCTCGTCCTCTATCTCACGTATCAGCATCTCGGCGGGACAGCCATAGTTCTGTCGAAGGCGGCGGCGCTGGCGATGCTGGCTGGAGTGTGGGTGTATTGCCGGCGAAAGTCGACGAGTGTCGCCGGGCCGGCTGCCGCGACGGTACTCGGCGTCCTCGCGGTAGCCCCGCGACTGCAGCTCCAGCCGACCCTGTGTTCGGTGGTCCTACTGGCAATGACGGTTGCGATCCTCGCCTTCCGCGTCGACCCTGGTCGCCCCAAGGGAAATCGGGTCTGGGTGCTAGTCCCGTTATTCGCCCTGTGGGTGAATGTCGATGGTTGGTTCTTCCTGGGTCCGCTGGCGCTCGCTCTGTTCTGGATCGGGGAGCGCCTGGGCGGACAGTCGACGGAGCGCCGCCTCTCTTTGCGATTAGTCGGGGCGGGGCTAATCGCCTGCCTGCTGAGCCCCCATCACGTCTTCGCCTTCGCGCTGCCGCCGGAGGTGTCGCCCGCGGTGCTGGGCAGCGGTTTGCGCGACGACGTCCGCTTCGCCCCCTTCTTTCAAAGGGGCTATGTCGGCCTTTTCGAAAGCCCGGACTGGTACGCACGCCTTCCCGGATTGGCGACGCTGGCGCTCTTCGTGGGGGGAGCGCTGTCGTTTGCTAAGTGCCGACGGGCCTGTCTGGATGGACGGCTATTCCTCTGGCTGGCGGTCGCGGCGCTGGGGGCGTGGAACAATCGGCTGATCCCGTTGTTCGTGGCGGTCGCCGTGCCGGTCTTGGTATTGAACCTCCAAGACGCGCGGGCCCGCGTCAGCGCGGCGGTAATCCTCGTCCGGCGGCGCTGGCAGCGACTCGCCTTTCGGTTGCTCGCCGGGGGCACGGGGCTGGCGTTGATCGCCTTCGCTTGGTTGGGAGGGCCTCTCGGGGTTCGGCCAGACAAGCGGCGTGTCGCCTGGGAGATCCAGCCGGATCCGGGGTTGAAGCAATCCGCCGAGTTGCGCGCCTCCTGGAGGCAACGGGGCCGGCTATCGGAATCCGATCGCGTCTTTCATCTCCACCCCGACTCGGCGAACTACGCCGCCTGGTTCGCCCCCGGTGAGCGGTGTTTCTTCGACTACCGCTTCCAACTCTTCGTCAATGTCATCCCCCAATACCGTGACATCTGCCGGGATTTGGCTTCTCCTTCCGCAGCGGTGAACCCACCATCCTCCTTCGGAATCACTTGCGTTGTGGCCCACGATCCCGACATCGCCCGTCTAAAGCCGACGCTGAACCGATTGTGGCGCCCGGAGTCGGGATTCGTGCTTTTGGACCTGAGAGGTCGCGAGGCAATGTTCGGGATTCGCTCGGTCGCGCGCGACGGTGAGTCGTTCGATCGTTGGCGACTCGACTTGGACAAACTCGTCTACCTCCCGGCCGGCGGGGATGACCAGATTGCGCCCTCGCCGTCTCCGACCGGGCCGGGGCGGGGAGAATCGTCATCCCCTTGGCAGCACCTGTGGCGCCCGCAGCCACCGCGCCCCGCCGAGGGCGATACGGCCGCGTTACTGCTGCAGTACGTCGAGGATCAGGTGTCGTTTCTCGCCCCCGATGTGGCCCGGAGTCAAGCGGCGTCGTCGGTGGCGAGCCTCGTGGCATCGTCAGCCGGGGAAGTCAGCCCGTTCGGTATGGCGTTCCGGCTCTACCGGACCGGTCTGCCGTTGCCGATGGACGGCGCGCCGCCATCGGGCTCGCTGCTGGCCATCCGCGCGGCCCGCGGCGCTATCGCCGCGGCGCCGGACGATGCAGTGGCGCATTTCCGCTTGGGTCAAGCCTATCTTGCGTTGACGTACACCACCCGCGAGTCGGATTGGGCCGACCGCTCCCGGACTCTCGCCCAACTGCGCCACGTCCAAGCGACGTGCGCTCTCGAGCGCGCCGTAGCGCTGGCCCCCGACTTGGAGGCGGCCCACGCCTTACTCGTCCGAATATACTCGCAGCGCGGCATGCAGGACGCCGCTTTGCACCACCTCCGCGAACAGGTTCGAATCCTTTCTCACAGGCGGAAAGAGGAGACCGCAGCTACCCGTTTGCGGGAGTTGCGGAAAGAGTTGGAGGCATCTGAGGCGGTGGTGCAGGATCGCCGCAGCCAGCTCGCACTCCGCTCTCAGGGTCTCGGCAACGCCCCGCTGGCGCGGGCGAACATCGCGCTCCGGCTCGGCCTGCCCCGCACCGCCCTCGACGACGTGTTGCTGCCTTCGACGGTGATCCTGTTCGGGGTCGAGGGAGCCCGGATGGAGATGGAGTTGCTGGTGATGCTGGGCCGGACCGACCGCGCGCGGCAAGAGCTCGACGACGACGAGTTCCGACTGAACCAAGAGCGACTGGGGGTGACCGAGCTGCCCGGCAACGGCGACCCGAACCACCCGCCGGTCTATCGCTTCCCCGCCTACGCTTGGAACCGATTCCTCCTGGCCGCGGCCGACGGCGACTACCGGCAGGCTGGGGAGTTCCTGGAGGCCATGATGGCCCGGCTGCAGGAAGAACGCGCGACACGGGTTCGCAACGGCCAGTCCTTCCTCGTCCGGAGTCTCGCGATGGAAGTCGGCTTGGGAGCGCAGCCGGAGTTGTGGCGCATGCTCAAATTTTTCGCGGGCGACCTTTCCACGGTTCAGCGGATCGTCGATCAGCTCAACCGGACCAGCGCACAAATCGAGGCGGACCTGCGCTGCTTGGCGGGCGTCTTGGCGCTGGAGCGCGGGTTGCCTGAGGAAGCAGCCGTGCAATTCCGCGCCGCGTTGGCCCTCGCGGGGACGCTGCCGGGCGGTTTCCCCTCCGAGCCGTTGTGCCGGGCCTACCTCGGCCGGTTGGAGCCCAAGCCGGGGCGCTGAGTGCGGCGGGTGCGACAATTGCTTCTGGCACTTTGGCCATTCTCTCGGCCGGCTTTTCGCCGGTTCCCGGGTCGGGAGAGTGTCGCCGTTCGCTCCGCGAACGGGCTTTGACCTGCGTCGAACAGCGGAGCTTGTGTGTTTGCGGGAACCACCCGTTCGCGGAGCGAACGGCGACACTCTCCCGACCCGGGAACCGGCGAGAAGGAGAGGTCCAGAATCCGTTGTCGCACCCGAGTGCGGCTTGGCGGGCAATCGATTCGATCACACGCTCGACCGAGTCGGGGTCGGGGATTGTCTCGGGCGACGCCAACGCCAATACAGCGCGCCGGCGACGAGGGCGAAGACCACACCGGCGGCGACGAAGACCCAGATGTAGTGTCGGCGAGGGGCCGGCAGGGTGGGCACTGCTGGCACGATTGGCACCGGCGCGTCGAGTGCCGGTTCGGCCAACCCGAACTGCGCCAGAGTGAACTCCTCGGGCAAAGGGGTGTAGCGGCTGTACTCCTTGACCTCGATGATAAGACTTGGAATCTTGCTCCCGTCCGGCATCATCCGATGGCTCTCGGACCGGGAGGGCATTGGGTAGCCATCGGGCGAGGCGGTATAACTCAATTCCGAGACATAATTGCTGAGTTCGCCCTCTTGCGATGTGTTTTGCGATTCCGAGCCCCGGAAAATCAAGTCGTTGTCGGTATCGAGATATGCCGTGGAGAAGTTGGTGATCGTCCGGTTTGACAAGTGCTGATCCAACTGCACTCGAACCGCTTTGACGTGATAGCCCCGCCATGTCGTCTGAGTCACGGAAAGAATGCTCCATCTTTTCTTCGACGATTCATCTTGAGCATTGATCGCGTCGAGTACAAACGCGGTATTGCCCAGAGCAAGATACAATCCACTCCGATCTTGGGCTACACCAGCCCGCCAGATGTCGCTACTCGTCGAGCGATGATCGGCAACGACGTATATTGTCCTATCTTTGTTCTTGGTCACTTCAACGAGATCCATGGGGCGAAGCAGGAACCAGTGTCCACGATCATGGGGTGAATCGCCCTGTGATTCGATCCGAACATTCGTTCCATCTGAGACTGAAGTTGTTTGTATCTCAGCTTCCTTTTTGCCGAGCGGATCATCGGGAAATGGGTGGCTCGACCGATATTCGTGCCTGACTATTCGTACCTTGCGGTTCTTGACGTATCGCTCAATCAAGGTGGGAAGCTTTTCCCGGTATTCCGCGGCGAACTGTTTCACAAGAGCGTCATCGGCGCGGGCAGGTCGCTCCGGGGCGAGCGCCAAAGCCATCAGCAGCGCGAGAGCAAGGGACGGTCGAGCCATGTTGGCGTTCTCCGGAAATCCGGGAATGGTCTGGAAGCGTCGGTTACACGCCCGATTGGGTCGGGGATTGTCTCGGACGCCGGAAGCGTTACACCGTACCCGAAACGACTCTAGCGGCGGATCCTGCACATCGGCAGCGCCTGTTGCAGTTCCTTCACCCCCGCGTCCGTCACCTTGGTGCCGCCAAGGTTCAGATTTTGCAGGCTTTTCAGCCCGGCCAGTTCCTTCAGCCCAGCATCTGTCACCAGGGAGCTGGAGAGGTACAGCTTTTGCAAGTTTTTCATCCCGGCCAGATGCTTCAGCCCCGCGTCCGTCACCTGGGTGTTGAAAAGGACCAGCTGTTGCAAACTCGTCAGTCCGGCCAGATGCTTCAGCCCCGCATCCGTCACATCCATGCTAAGCAGCAGCACTTGCAAGCTCTTCAGCCCGGCCAGTTCCTTCAGCCCCGCGTCCGTCACCAGGGAACCGGCAAGGTCCAGCGTTTGCAAGCTCGTCAGCCCGGCCAGTTCCTTCAGCCCCACGCCCGTCACCTGGGAGCCGGAGAGGTTCAGCACCTGCAAGCTCGTCAGCCCGGCCAGCTCCTTCAGCCCCACGTCCGTTACCTTGGTGGCGTTAAGATCCAGCACTTGCAAGCTTGTCAGCCCAGACAGTGCTTTCAGCCCCGCGTCTGTCACCCCGGTACCGCTCAGGTTCAGCGCTTGCAAGCTCTTGAGCCAGGCCAAATCCTTCAGCAGTACGTCCACAGGCATCGCGCCGGACCAAGTCGAAGGGGTCAGTCCGAACGCCGACGCCGGGGCGGGCAACTTCGCCAAGCTTCCCGCTTCCCACCCATAGACGAAGTAAAACGCCGGCAAATCGCCGGGCTTGCCGGCTTTCTCCCCCTCGGAGAACGTAAGTCCCCATGCTGAACCCATCTGCATCCAGCCGACTTGGACATGGGCTCCCGCTCCCTGCCAAGCTGCCACGATGTTCTCCGGCAGGTGTTTGGGCCGGTCCGCTTCGGCAATTGGCAGGTCGGTTTCGACGCTGGGATCGGTTTCGACGAGCGGTGGGTCAACGCGCCACGTGTAGCCGACTGTCGTAAGCAACAGAAGCGCGGCCAGCACGAACCCGGCACTCTTCCAGTTCAGGCACTGGCGTGGCATGTGGCGGCTCCGTTGGAGCAGGATGTAGATAAGCCAGTTGCAATTAAACATATACACGCCGAACGGTTCGCGGCGCTCCGAGGTTGACTTGGATGTGGCAACGAATCTCGGAGGTTCTTCGTAGGGCGTGGTCGAGTC
>JANOSQ010000781.1:0-1704 GCA_031415915.1 Fimbriiglobus sp.
CTACGCAAACTCGAAATCCGCTCTAACACCCGCTCGGGAAATCTTGCTGTTGTTTAAGTGCCAGAATCCGTTGGCGCACCCCTCGGCCCATTTCGCTTGCCCGCTCCGCGTCGTTGGGGTAACCTCTTCTCACCCGCCTCACGCGTCTCGGTCGAGACCTCTCCCATGCTCTCGTTTCAAACGCCCTCCCGACGGGAGTTCCTCCGCGTCGGCGGATTGTCCCTCGGCGGCCTGAGTCTGCCGCAGCTCTATTCGCAAGCCGGATCGTCGCTTCCCGCCGCGAACGCGGGCAAACCGCTCACCGACAAGTCCGTCATTTTCCTGTTCCTGCACGGCGGGCCGAGCCAGATCGAAACCTTCGACCCGAAGATGGGCGCCCCGGCCGAGACGCGCAGCGCCACCGGCGAAGTGCAAACGTCGATCCCCGGCATCACCTTCGGCGGCACCTTCCCCAAGCTCGCCAAGCGCGCGGACCGATTCAGCGTGGTCCGCTCGTTCGTCACCGGCGACGGCAACCACGACATTAAACCGATCGTCGGTAAGGACGGGCACGCCGCGAACCTCGGCAGCGCCTACGCCAGCGTCGCCGGGGGGAACCACCCGGTTTCGGGGATGCCGACGAACGTCGCCTTGTTCCCGCAGTCGGTCGATCCGAACGCCCAGCCGAAGCAGGCCGGGTTCGGGGATTTCCTCGCGGCCGGGCCGTTCGGGGTCAACCAAGCGCCGTTCGTCCCCGGCAGCGGCGGCGCCTTCCAAAAGAATCTCTCGCTGACACTCCCGCAGGATCGCATCGGCGACCGCAGGACGCTGTTGACCGCGTTCGACCAGATGAAAGCGGGATTGGACACTGAAGCCGATTCCCTCGACGGTACGCGCGAGAAAGCCTTCCGGTTGCTGCTCGGCGGCGTCGGCGATGCCTTCGACCTGACCAAGGAAGATCCGAAGGTGCTGGCGGCCTACGACACCGAACCGCTGGTGCAGGTGGCAAAGATCGACAAGAAGTGGAACAACCACAAGTTCTACGCGGACAACACGCGCACCCTCGGGAAGCTGTTGTTGTTGGCGCGGCGCTGCGTCGAGCGCGGCGCCGGCTTCGTCACCGTGACGACGAACTTCGTCTGGGATATGCACGCCGACATCAACAACGCGACCATGACTGAAGGCATGGGTTACATGGCCCCCTCGCTCGATCACGCCGTGAGCGCGTTCCTCGACGATTTGAAATCCCGCGGTCTCGACGACAAGGTGCTGCTCGTGGTCTGCGGGGAGATGGGCCGAACGCCGAAGATCAACAAGAACGGCGGCCGCGATCACTGGGGCGAACTCGCCCCGCTGCTGCTAGCCGGCGGCGGGTTGAACATGGGCCAGGTCATCGGCCAGTCGAACCGCGACGGCGGACGCCCGGCCACGGAACCGGTGCGCATCAAGAATTTGGTTTCGACCGTGATGCACTCGCTGTTCGACGTGGGCAAGCTCCGCGTGACCCGCGGTGTCTCCCGGGAGTTGCTGAGCATGACCGACGCCGAGCCGATACCGGGCTTGGGGAAGTGAGGTCGATTGTGGCGGCAAGTTTCCCAACTTGCCGCCAGAAGACATCATGCCAGCCGCCGAGATTCGGAACCCACCCGGCGGCAATTCAGAAAACTTGCCGCTACAACTCACCGGTTTTTGTTGGAGTTCAACCTTGAGGTTGGCTTCGTCGGG
>JANOSQ010000782.1:0-4748 GCA_031415915.1 Fimbriiglobus sp.
TGGTGGCGCCGGAGGCCGGGAAGACGTATCCGAGTAAGCTCGGCTACCCGGCCAAATCGGACGCCGCCGCGAAGGATGTGAAGGCGGCCGACTTCGCGGGGATCGTCATCCCGGGCGGCTTCTGCCCGGATTACATCCGCCGTTGCGAAGCGATGCTGAAATTGGTGCGCGATGCGGATGCATTGAAGTTGCCCCTCGCGGCGATCTGCCACGGGCCGTGGGTGCTCTGCTCGACGACGGCTCTGCGCGGCCGCAAAGCGACGAGTTTCTCGGCGATCAAGGATGACGTCATCAACGCCGGGGCCAAGTGGGTCGATGAAGAAGTGGTCGTCGATGGCCACATCATCACCAGCCGGAAACCGGAGGATTTGCCCGCGTTCACCGTCGCGCTGATGCGGGCCATCGGCGGATGAGGCATAATGATAAGGGTCGAGGGCATCCATGCTCGACATCGGCGTCGGCGATGAAATCCATCAACCCTCCGACCCGAACGAACCGTTCTTGGCGTTCGGCGATGACGGCTACTATTGGTTTCTGTACCCGATGTTCGAGTCGTTGTTCGCAGAGACGGGGCAGTTCATCGACTTGTATGGATATGCTCTGTTCGCCGGGGCCGACCTCCGCGCCTTGTCCCGAATGTTATCCGAGGCCCGAGCGTTGATCGGAGCGCAGCCGAAGTCATGGCGAGTGGAGTGCTCGTCCCGGCCGGGGGTCGAGCGGGAGGAGTTCCTGCGATTGCTCTCGAAATGGGAAGCGGCGGCATCGCGGGCGCAGCACACGGGCCGGGCGATCGTTTGCTTCGGCGACTGACCCCATCGTCAATCGATCACCTTGTTCAGCGGGTACTCCACCAAGCCGCAGGCGCCGGCGCGTTTCAGGTCGGGGATCAACCGCCGCACGACCGCTTCGTCCAAAATCGTGTTGACGGCGACCCAGTCGGAATCCGACAAGTTCGAGATCGTCGGGTTCTGCAACGCGGGCAGCAGCTTCAACACCGTCGCCAAGTTCTCCGAGCGGACGTTCATCATCAACCCGACCTTCCCCTCGGCCGCCATCGCCGCCTTCAGCATCAAAATCAAGTCGTCCATCTTGCGGCGCTTCCACGGGTCGAGGGCCGCCGCCGGGTTGGCGATGAACCGCGTCGTGCTCTGCAACAGGTCGCAGACGATCCGCAGATTGTTCGCCCGCAGGCTGCTCCCGGTCTCGGTGACTTCGACGATGGCGTCGGCCAAACGCGGCGGCTTGACTTCCGTCGCGCCCCAACTGAACTCGACGATAGCCGTCACGCCGTGACCCGCGAGCCACTTCCGCGTGATGTTCACCACCTCGGTGGCGATCCGCTTCCCTTCCAAATCCTTCGGCGCCCGAATCGGGGAATCCTCGGGCACGGCGAGCACCCACCGCACCGGCCGCCGGCTGACTTTGCTGAACACCAGCTCGGCCAGTTCCGTCACGACGGCGTCGTTCTCGACGATCCAGTCGTAGCCCGTCAGCCCGCAGTCGAGGGTTCCGTTTTGGACGTACCGGGCCATTTCTTGGGCGCGGATCAGCGTGCACTGAATTTCGTCGTCGTCGATGGCCGGGTAGTAGCTCCGACTGGCGAAGATGAGCTTGTACCCCGCCTTGCGGAACAGGTCGGCCGTGGCCTCTTGCAAGCTGCCGGCGGGGATGCCGAGTTTCAAAACCGGGCTGGTCATGGGAATCCGAATGCGAGGGTGAGACACGGTTGATGTAGGAATCGGCGTCGGAGTTGACTGGACTACGATTCGCTCGGGGCGTTTACCCGGCCATCATGGACGCGGATCACCCGGGCCGCGTACCGCTTCGCCAATTCTTCGTCGTGGGTCACCAGCAGCAGGGTCATGCCGCGCTCGGCGACTTGTCCGAAGAGGAGTTCCATCACATCGGTCGCGCTGGCGGTATCGAGGTTGCCCGTCGGCTCGTCGGCGAGCAGCACGCTCGGTTTGTTCACAAGCGCCCGCGCCACGGCGACGCGTTGGCGTTCGCCGCCGGAGAGTTCCGTCGGCTTGTGCGACAGACGGTGCGACAAGCCGACGGAATCGAGCATCGCCCGGGCGCGCGTGCGACGGTCGGCAACGCTCGCCCCGGCGAGCATCAGCGGCAGTTCGACGTTCTCCTGAACCGTGCGCCCCGCGATGAGGTGGAACGATTGAAATACGAAGCCGACGCAATCGCGGCGGTAGTCGGCGAGTTGCCCGCGGGAGAGGGAACCGAGGCTGCGACCGGCGACAGTGAGCGTGCCGGTGCTCGGCACGTCGAGGCCACCGATGAGGTTCATCAGCGTCGATTTGCCGGATACAGATTTGACGAGTATGGCGACCCTTTCGCCTGCCTCGACAGCGATGTTGACGCCGGCGAGCGCGGTCACTGCGGAGGTGCCGCCGCCGTAGATCTTGGACACATCGGCGGCGCGGATGATGGGGTCGGCCATTATCGCAGCATACGGATTCGGGAATAAATGCGGGGCGGGGCGGCTCGTATTAGCAGAAGACAATTTCCGCGGGTCGCACCGCAATCCATCCCAATCCGAGGCGGGCTATGTACGGCTATCTGGCCGACGGCGTCGTGTTGCTGCACGTACTCTACGTCGCGTATGTTCTGGTCGGGCAACTGGCGATCATCGCCGCGGCCCCGTTCAAGCTGCTCTGGGCGAAGAACCCGTGGTTCCGCTTCACCCACTTGCTCGCCATCGGCATCGTCGCCGTCGAAGCGATCATGGGTTGGCGCTGCCCGCTGAGCACGTGGGAAGAAAAGCTCCGGCTGATGGACGGGCAGACCTTCGATTCGAGCGCGACCTTCTTGGGCCGGTTGCTCCACAACCTGCTCTTCATCGAGGGTCAACCGGAGAGTTTCTTCACCGTGCTCTACCTCGCTATGATGATCCTCGTGGTGCAAGGACTGGTCATGTATCCGCCGCGTTGGTTCCGCATCGGCGGGAAGCCCGCGGAGAGTGCCCCGCACCTGCAGTTGGCGTGAGGCTCGTACAATGGGGAAGCCCACCGCTTCCCCACCCGGATCACCGATGCCGACCTACGATTACCAGTGCGATGCCTGCGGTCACAAATTCGAACAGTGGCAATCGTTCAAGGACGACCACCTCACGACCTGCCCGACCTGCAAGAAGAAGAAGCTCCGCCGGCTGTTCGGATCCGGCGCCGCCATTCTCTTCAAGGGGTCGGGCTTCTACGAAACCGACTACAACCGCAACGAAGACTACCAGAAGTCGGCGAAGGCCGACGCCGAGGCGGGCACGGCCAAACCCGCCGAGGCGAAGCCGGAAACGCCCGCTGCAACCCCCGCGCCCACAGTGGAAGCCCCGGCCACGCCCGCCAAGAAAGCCGGTGGAAGCGGAAAAGGGAAGAAGGACGGTAAGTAGCGGAATTACCGAAGTTCCGGGGGTATGCGGACGATGAATAGGGTGCAATGCCCGATCTGCGAGTTGTCGATGCCGGCTTCGCCGGCCGAGTATCCGGATTTCCCCTTCTGCTCGAAGCGGTGCCGGGTGATCGACCTCGGTCGCTGGTTGGGGGAAGATTACAAAGTGGCCAGCCGCGAGGCGGTCTCCGAGGATCGATCCTCGCCGAGTTCGGGGAACGAAGAGTAGACAGTCCGCAACCCGGCCGCTCCTTCGGCCGTTCTCGATAAGTCCCGAGGCACGGCGGCCGCCGTGCCTCGCGGCATTTCCGTAGCCGTCCACGCCGCGATTCCCGAAAACAGTCCCCGCTCCGCCGACGGTCGTTTTTCGAGATCCGCAAATGTCGTTCGAGTGGTATCACGTTCCGCTGGCCTTGCTGGCCTATTGCTCGCTCTACGCGGTGCTGTCGTGGATCTTCCCCGGCCTGCTCCGGCCCGTCTGGTGGTTGGTCGTCCGGTTCCTGCACCGCTTCCACGTCTACGGCCGGGATCGCATCCCCGCGAGCGGACCGGTGCTCATCGTCGCCAACCACGTCAGCTACTTCGATTGGATGTTCCTCTGGTGCGCCAGCCCGCGCCCGCTGACGTTCGTGCTTTGGAGCGGGTACAAGCGGCATTGGGGGTTGCGACTGCTCCTGACCTTCGTGCGCGGCCGGGCCCACTACATCGATAGCCGGGACATCGTGAAGCCGCACAGCCTCACGGGTTCGCTCGAAGCGATTGCCAAGGCGTTGGCGGCGGGCCGGGCCGTGCTGATGTTCCCCGAGGGCCGGCTGACGCGTAACGGGCAGATGCTCCCGTTCCAACGCGGCATGGAGCAAATTGTCGAACGGGCCGGCGTGCCGGTGCCGATCGTACCCGCGTGCCTCTGGAATCTGTGGGGATCGCTGCTGAGTTGGAAGCACGGCCGGGTGCTCTTCCGCTGGCCCGAAGGCTTCCGCAGGCGGATCGCAGTCTACTTCGGGGAGCCGCTGCCGGGCACGACCAAGACCGCCGATGTCCGCGCCGCGGTGGTCGAGTGCGTCGCCGATTGCGGGACGTTGCAAAGCGAGTACGTCATCCCCGTCCACGCCGGGTTCGTGCGGAAGGGGGCGTCGCTGCTCAACCTCCGCCGGGTCGCCTTCGTCGATGCGTCCGGGGGAACCGATCGGACGTTGACGTGGCCGCAGGCCCTCGTCGGGGCGTGGTGCTTAGCGAAGTACCTGAAGGGACAACTCGGCCGCGACGAGAAGATCGTCGGTGTCTGGTTGCCGACGGGCCTCGGTTCCGCGTTCGCCAACTTCGCACTCGCCTTCCTCCACAGGACCTCCGTC
>JANOSQ010000783.1:0-2723 GCA_031415915.1 Fimbriiglobus sp.
GACGGACCGCAGCGTAAACGGGAGGTGCATGCGGAATCGGAATGAGTTGGAAGACTCTAGAACGGGGCAGTTTCGCGGGCTTCTCCCGTTTACGATGCGGTCCGTCGCTGACGCGTCCGGCTCGTAAAGTGAACGCCGAGAATCGCAGACTAGCCCACTTGAGCCAAACCCCTCAGATTCCCGCTGTTTCGCAGTCGGTGGGCCGCGCAACCGGAACATTCCCTCAATTCGAGTCCGCCGGGTGCCGATAAGCGAGAGGACGCTTTGCGGAGTCGGCCGTCGGGGGAATGGCCGAACCGCGAAAGGGATGGGGGCGGCACAATGCGGTAGATTCGCTGGAAAGCTCGTTTCGTCGGCGGGGTGATCGCGCTCACCGGGCTGGGTCTGGCGGGCTGCAAGAATCAACTCTTCCTCGAGCCGGCCGACTGGAAGGAAGCCACCCGGCCGAACATTCCTTCGAACTTGGAGCACGACCCGCACGGGGCGATTGTGCCACCGGCCGTCCAAGCCGGATCGAAACCCGCGACGGTGAACGATTCCGCGCGGACGACCCGGCCGTTGAGTTTGAAGGAAGCGATGGCCATCGCCATCGAACAGGGGAACATCGGCGCGGGCTTGAACGGGACCGACAACCAAGCGCTCACGACGTTCGGCGGTCGCGGCACGAGCGGAACCGACACCATCAAAGCGTTCGTGCTCGACCCGGCCATCGCGCAAGCCGAGGTCGAACGCTCGCTCTCGAAGTTCGACGCCCGCTGGCAGTCGAGCATCACCTGGGCCAAGCAGGATCAAGCGACCCTCAGCCTCCAGCAGAGTTTCTCGAACGGCGACTCGGCCAGTTTGACGAGCACGCTCGCCAAGCCGCTGCCGACGGGGGGGATGGTGGGCATCACCACCAGCATGAACTACCTGAACTTGGCGAGCGCGCCGACGAACAGCCAGTTCATCGCCCTCAGCACGTCGTACACCCCGCGGGTGCAGTTCATCTTCGAACAACCCTTGCTCCAAGGCTTCGGGATCGAAGCCAACCAGTTGCTCGGCAGCCACCCCGGCAGCTTGCTGATCCCCGGATTGCGGGCCTCCGGCGGTTCCGGTTCCGAAGGCATTTTGGTCACCCGCGTCCGCACCGAACAGGCCAAGTCCCAGTTCGACTCGCAGATCAACCAGATGCTGTTCAACGTCGAGCAAGCTTACTGGAACCTCTACGCGGCCTATTACAACAAGTACGCCCAAGAAGTGGGCCTCGAACAATCCTTCGGCCTCTACACCCTGCTGAAAAACCGCACCGCGGGGGGCCAAGGCGCGCCGTACTTGAAGGAGCAAGCCGAAGCCCAGTACTGGCTCTTCCGCGAGCAGGTCATCACCGCGCGGCAACAGGTGCTGGAATCGGATCGCGTGCTCCGCGGCCTGCTCGGGATGAAGTCCGACGATGGCACCGTGTTCGTCCCGGCCGACGCCCCGTTGAAAGCGCCCTTCTCGCCCGACATCAAAGCCGTTTACCGAGAAGCCCTGGAAATGCGGCCCGAGTTGATGATCGCGCGCCAGGAAGTGAAGGCCCGCCAACTCGACTTGTTGAACCAGAAGAACCTGCGGATGCCCGACGCCCGTTTCTTCACGAGCTACGATGTCAACGCCTTGGGGCGGAGCCTGACCGGACAAGCCCCGGATAACGCGATCTCGAACCTCGGATTGAACCAGTTCAACAGTTGGCAGGTCGGCGTGCGGCTCGACATGCCGCTCGGCTTCCGGGACGCCAACGCCCTGACGCGACAATCGCAGTTGTCGCTGTGGAAGAGCTACGAGCACCTCCGCGACTCGGAGCGCAAGATTTACGACGGCATCGTGGATGCGGTGCGCCAAATGGAACTCGGCTTCGCCACCAACAGCATCAACGAGGCCCGCAGCAAAGCCCTGCTCGAAGTCGTCCGCCAGCAGGGTACCCGACTCGGGAGTGTCAAAGACGAGGATTACATCGGCCAGCTCAACGGGTTGATCCAAAGCCAGCGGGACTTGGCGAATGCGATCTCGGCTCAGTACCGCGGTTTGGCCAACTACAACGCGGCCCTCGCCCGGTTGGAGTATGTGAAGGGAACGATCCAGACCTACAACAACATCAGCGTGGCCGACGGCCCGCTGCCCGCGTTCGTGCAGAAGAAGGCGGCGGATCACTTCCGCGCCTTGAGTTCCTCGATCAAACTCCGCGAGCATCCGGCAAACATGCCCGGCGTCGTGGCGCCCAACGCGATCGAACCGCTCCAAACATTGCCGATACCGCCGCAAGGTGCGCCGATGGTGCCCCCGGCGGGCGGAAATCTGCCCGGCCTGCTCCCGCCCCCGGCCCAAGCGCCCAGAGCGATTCCCCTGTCGAGCGCCCCGGCCACTTCGACGACGAAATCGTGGGATGTCTGGCAGAACCAGCCGAACAACTCCGGCGTGGCCATTCCCGGAAGTTTGCCGACGACGATCAGCCCCGTGCCGACTGTCGGCACCGAAGGGACGGGCACTTTCAAGCAGAATGGCAGCGTGACCCTCCCGCTGCGTCCCGCTCCGGGGGTGACCCCGATTGCGCCGACCCCACCGGCCACGCTCTCCGGGCCGACGACGCCGATCTTGAACATACCTCCGCGGTAGGGTTTTTTGTTGGAGTTCAACCTTTAGGTTGTCATCGCATGCCGAGGAGTGGCGGCGTGGTAGGTCGGGCCGTGGGGTAGGGGGCCCCCCCC
>JANOSQ010000784.1:0-3530 GCA_031415915.1 Fimbriiglobus sp.
GGACACCACCGCCGTCGCCGTCGCCGCCGCCATGAAGCAGGCCGGTTACGATGTGGAATGCGAAATTTACACCGACGTCGACGGCGTCTACACGACCGACCCGCGTGTGGTGGCCGACGCCCGCAAGATGGACGCGATCAGCTACGATGAAATGCTCGAGATGGCGAGCATGGGCGCCGGCGTGATGCACTCGCGCAGCATCGAGTTCGCCAAGAAGTTCGACGTGCCGCTGATGGTGCGCAACGCCCAGTCGGACGCCATCGGCACGTGGATTCTGCCCGAAGCGCCGTGGATGGCGGAGATCCCCGTTTGCGGCGTCGCGCTCGCCACCGACGAAGCCCGCATCGTGCTCGAAGGGGTGCCGGACGAACCGGGTGTGAGCCGGAAGATCTTCGCGGCGCTCGCCGCGGCCAACATCGCCGTGGACATGATCGGCCAGAGTATCGGCCACGCGGGCAAGGCGACCATCGGCTTCACCGTGTTGACGACCGAACTCGAGCGCACCAAGAAAACCTTGGCCCCGCTGGTGACGGAACTCGGCGCCGAGCTGCGCGAGACGGTGCAGGTGAGCAAGGTGTCGGTGGTCGGCGCCGGCATGCGGCACGTCAGCGGCGTCGCCGAGAAGATGTTCGACGCCCTCGCGGCCGAGGGGGTGAACCTCAAGATGATCACGACGGGCGACATCAAAATCAGCGTGCTCATCGAAGAGGACGCCAGCCCCGCCGAGGTCGAAGCGGTGATGGGCGAAGCGGCCAAAGAGAAGATCAAGAAGGCCCACGAGGACGCACGCCGGGCCATCCGCGGCCGCAAGGCGCTGCGTGCTGTGCACGCGGCGTTCGCGCTGTCGCGCCGGCGCAAGGGGGCGGGGTTGCCGACCGACTCCGCGAGCGACTCCCTATTCCGCGCCAAGCCGGCGCCGTTCGTCGTGACGGGGGAGAAGGACCGCGAAGCGGCCGTGGCGCGGCTCGACGGGATGGAAGACGTCCTCGTCAGCGGGGTTCACCTGAACCTCGACCAGAGCCGGTTGACGGTGTTCGATTTGCCGGATCGGCCCGGCGTCTGCGCCAAGGTGTTCAACGCCATTGCCGGCAGCGGGATTTTGGTCGATACCATCGTGCAGAACATCACGGGGCCGGGTCGGGCCGAGTTGTCGTTCACAGTGCCACGCGGCGACCTCAAAAAGGCGATCCAACTGACCGAAACCCTGCTGAAACCCTTGGACGCGAAGTGCCGGGTCGGCGGCGAGGCGGACATCGCCGTGCTTTACGTCTTCGGCGTCGGCATGCGGACGCACACCGGCGTCGCCCGGACGATGTTCGCGGCGCTGGCGGAACTGGGGATCAACATCGGCATGATCAACACGAGCGAGGTTTGCATCGGCGTCGTGATCGAGAAGGCCCGCGGCGAAGAAGCGCTGGCGGGGTTGAAGGCGGCGTTTCGGGTCGGCTGACAGCGCGGATGAGATTGGTAAGGAATTGCCTTGACCCGCCGTGAAGGCGCGACCGACGCCGGTTTGATCCACCTCCGCGAACGGCTGCGGGCATTGAAGCCACCCGCCGAGCCGATCGAAATCGGAACCGGCCCTGTAGAATCATTCGGAACATCGCACTACCATTGCGAGTTGTTATGCTCCTTTCGCTGAATGAAATTCGCAACAACGCGATCGCCTTCTCCCGCGAATGGGCCGGGGAGACCCGCGAGCGCGCCGAGAAGGATTCGTTCTGGAACGACTTCTTCGCCGTCTTCGGCATCAAACGCCGGGCCGTGGCGTCCTACGAGGAACCGGTCAAGAAACTCTCTGGCAAGTTCGGCCACATCGACCTCTTCTGGAAGGGCAAATTCCTGGCGGAGCATAAATCCGCCGGGCAGTCTTTGGACAAAGCCCATTCGCAAGCCATCGATTACATCCAAGCGCTGACCGACGAGGGCCGGCACAAAGAGATTCCGCGCTACGTCGCGGTCTGCGACTACCGCCGCATGGCGCTGTACGACCTCGAAGCGGAGACCGAAGACGGTCTCCTCTTCGGCAACGACACCCCCGCCATCGAATTCGACCTCGCCGACTTCCACCAGTACGTCGAATACTTCCGATTCATCCCCGGCTACAAGATCCACAAACTCGCCGCGCAGAACCCCGTCGATATCGAGGCCGTGGAATTGCTCGGCCAATTCCGCGACATGCTCGAAGCCGGCGGTTACTCGGGCCACAATCTCGAACGATTACTCGTCCGCGTCCTCTTCTGCCTCTTCGCCGAAGATACCGGCTTGTTCGACCGCGATTCGTTCAAGATGTACATCGAAGATCACACGCAAGAGGATGGCTCCGATCTCGGCGTCCATCTGGCCAAGATCTTCCGCGTCCTGAACCAAACCACCACGACGCGCGGCAAAAACCTCATCGCGGAACTCGCGGAACTCCCTTACGTCAACGGCGACCTGTTCGCGGAGACGCTCGACTTCGCCGACACCGACCGCAAGATCCGCGACGCCCTACTGAAATGCTGCGGGTTCGACTGGAGCAAGATTTCCCCGGCCGTGTTCGGCTCGCTGTTCCAAAGCGTGATGCTCCCGGCCGAACGGCGCAAAGCCGGCGCGCACTACACGAGTGAACAGGACATTTTGAAGCTGATCAACAGCCTGTTCCTCGACGACCTGCGGGCGGAACTGGCCAAGATCCTCGAAGACCGCAGCACCCGCCGCGATGCCCGCCTCAAAGACTTCCACGAGAAGCTCGGGCGATTGAAGTTCCTCGACCCCGCTTGCGGGTGCGGCAACTTCCTCGTCATCGCCTACCGCGAGCTCCGTCGGCTCGAAATCGAAGTCCTAAAAGCCACCGGCATCACACAGGGGACGCTCGGGGTGGAGTCGCTGTCCAAACTCGGCGTCGCGGCGTTCTATGGCATCGAGATCAACGAGTTCCCCGCCCAGATCGCGCAGGTGGCGATGTGGTTGGTGAACCACCAAATGAACCTCGAACTCGCTTTGGCCTTCGGCATCCCCGCCAACAGTCTGCCGCTGAAACAATCCGCGACCATCCGCTGCGGCAATGCCCTGCGAATGAATTGGAGCGACGTGCTCCCGGCGAAGGACTGCAGCTATGTGCTGGGAAATCCGCCGTTCGTGGGGGCGAAGTTTCAATCGACCGAGCAACGGGCCGATGTCGTCGCGGCGGCCAAGACCACTTCGAATGTCGGGCTGCTCGATTACGTCTGCGCTTGGTATTTCAAGGCCTCGGACTACACCCGCGAGTCGAAGTCGCCCATCGCCTTTGTGTCCACGAACAGCATCAGCCAAGGGGAACAGGTCGGCGTCCTTTGGGGTGAACTCTTCCGCCGCGGGATCAAAATCCATTTCGCCCACCGCACCTTCGCTTGGCACAGTGAAGCCCGCGGCAAAGCCCACGTCCACGTCGTGATCGTCGGCTTCGGCCACGGTGAACCGGCGACCAAACGCATTTACGACTACGAGCGCGGGGAGCAGAGCGTCAACTTCGGTACGGTGGCGAATATCAGCCCGTATCTCGTGTCGGG
>JANOSQ010000785.1:0-8468 GCA_031415915.1 Fimbriiglobus sp.
CCCGCCGAAACCGGACTTCACCCTGCGCGTTTCCCCGGCCGATCCGAAGGTTTGGAAGAACGGCGGCGTACCGATCACCGTCACCGCGACTCGGCGCGACGGATTCGACGGGCCGATCCGCGTGCGATTCGACAAACTCGCTCCCGCGTTCTCGGCCCCGGACACCGTCATCGAAGCCGAACAACCGAGCGCGACCGTCACGTTGTCGGCGACCGGAGCCGCGGTTGGAAGTGGCCCGTTCCGCGTGCTCGGCGAAGCGATGATCGAGGGCAAATCTGTTGTGCGTGAAGTCGCCGGGGGGACGCCCAGCCTCGTGGACCCGGGCGAGTTGAGTACGGAAACGAGCGCGGCGACGCTTTCGGTGAAGCCGGGGCAGGAAGCGAAAATGACGGTGAAGATCGCCCGGGCCAAGGGCTTCGCCGGCCGGGTTCCGCTCGATGTGCGCGGCTTGCCCCACGGCGTCCGCGTCGAGAACATCGGGCTGAGCGGCATCTTGATCCTGCCGGAGGAGACCGAGCGCGAGATCGTGATCTACGTCGAGCCGTGGGTGGTGCCGATGGAAATGCCGATCGTGGTGTTGTCGAAGCTGGAGAAGAACGGCACCGAGTTCGCGGCGAAATCGGTGCTGTTGAAGATCGTGAAGTGACTTCAAAACTCGATCCGCTGGCCGTCGAATGCCAGCGTCACATGCCCCGGCATCGGCGGGGGATTCGTCGCGTCCATCTGGTGCGACAGGTGCGTCAGGAATGCCCGCTTCGGCTTCACCCGGTCGATGACCCCGAGTGCCCCCGCGAGCGCGAAATGCGACGGATGTTCCTTCACCGGTCGCAGGCAATCGAGGATCAACGTGTCCAAGCCTTCCAACAACGGCCAACTCGTTTCGGGTATCGCGTTGGCGTCCGTGCAGTAGGCGAGGTCGCCGATGCGGAACCCGAAGACGTCGAACCGACCGTGGATCAGCGGGATCGGGGTGATGCGTTCTCCGAGGAGCGTGAACGGATCCGAGTTGATCCGCTCGAAGCGGAGTTTCGGGAGTGTGCCGGCGGGCAAGTCCTCGGCTTCCCGCGCGAAGATGTACTGGAACGATTGCCGGATCACCCGTTCCACCTCGGCCGTGCAATAGATCGGTAGCGGAGCGTTCAAAGCGAGCGGGAACAAGCGCACGTCGTCGAGGCCGTAAATGTGATCGGCGTGGTAATGGGTGAAGAGCACGGCGTGGGCGAGCGGGATTTTCTCCCGGACGAGTTGGATGCGCAGTTCTGGCCCGGTGTCGATGAGGATGTTGCCGCCGGGGACTCGCAGCAGCACGGAGGCCCGCGTGCGGTTGTTCTTCGGATCCGGGGATGTGCAGACGGGGCAATCGCAGCCGATCATCGGCACGCCGACGGAAGTGCCGCAGCCGAGGACGATGAGTGTTCGTGGTGGAATCGACATGCGGGTGATTGTACGGCCGGCCGATTACCCCACCAACCAGCACGATTGAACGATGACTTTCTTGTCGTCTTCGATGATGTCGAACGTGATTCCGAGGGGTGGTTGGACGGCGAAGCGATTCACGCTAGATGCCAGCGGGTCGCCAACCAGAAAGGGTGTCTGGCCGAGTGACATTTCGAGAAAAGACGAAGTGGCGCAGACGAGGCTCCTATCGACCGCATCCAGCCACGCTTCGGCCAGTCCCGCTTCCGCTTGTGGACTCCAGATCACAGTGTATTTCATGACCCGTACTTCTCCCGGAGATCGCGGAGAATGTCGGCTAAAGGCCGGCCTTCACGGTTCAGGCTCCGCCGCGCGAGTTCTTCTACAGAAATCGGCGGCACGTACCCTGGCGGAGGGACACCGATCCTCTCGCCGCCGGTGAAAAGGACATTGCCTTCGGGGTCGCGGAAGATGATCGGCCCCAGAGCCTCAGCGAGCTGTTTGATCAACTGCGGATCGGTGATCGTGATGGTGGTCATGGTTCCCCTCACTGGTGCCGGATGGGCCATCGGATTGCTTCGGCGGAGCATCCGAGATAGATTATACACCATCTCCACGGGTGACTTCCCATGCTCCAGTTCGGCCGGCAGACCCAGCGGACGTGCCAGACGCTGCACCGGCGCGCTTTCGTGCAGGTCGGGGCGTCCAGCGTGCTCGGGTTGAGCATGGCCGACACCTTGAAGGCGAACGGCGGGCGGACGCCCGGTTCGGCGAAGTCGGTGGTGCTCATCTGGCTCTGGGGCGGGCCGAGTCAACTCGACACGTTCGACCCCAAGCCGAAAGCCCCGCTCGAATTCCGCGGGCCGTTCAGCACCATTCCGACGAAAGTGGCCGGGGTGCGCTTCTGCGAATTGTTCCCGAAACTGGCCGGGTTGAACGACAAGTTCGCCGTGCTGCGCACGCTGCGGACGCAATCGAACGACCACGGCGTCGCGGGCACCATCGGGCTCACGGGCAACGCGGCCGGGGGTACCGGCTTGGACGGCAAACCTTTGCCCGGCACCCCGCAACCGGCGATGGGGGCCGTCGTGGCCAAGGCCATGGCGAAGTCGGGCGGAGCCTCGCGGTTACCGCCGTTCCTCGTCGTCGGCGGGAAACTGCACCAAGGCAAGAAGCCGATCATCGGCGAAGGCGGCGGTAAACTCGGCGCGATGTACGACCCGTTCCGAATGGAATACGACCCCGCCAGCGGGACGAAGATCCCCGCGCTCCAACTGCCCAAGGAGATCACCCCCGAGCGATTGACCGACCGCCTCGCCTTGCAATCCGCCTTCGACAAATCGGACAAAGCGCTGGAATCGGTCGCGCTCGATGCTTACCGCCGGCGGGCCTTCGACATGCTCACTTCCGCGAGTTCGCGGGTCGCCTTCGACCTCTCGCAAGAGAGCGAGAAGACCGTCCGCGCCTACGGCAAGACGCGCTTCGGCCAATCGTGCTTGCTCGCCCGCCGGCTCGTCGAAACCGGCGTGCCGTTCGTGCAGGTCAACTGGAGCGACCACGTCGAAGCGGAAGAAGACTCCGGCGACGGCGGCTGGGATCACCACTACCGCAACTTCCAGATCATGCAGGATCGCCACGCGGCTTGGCTGGATCAGACCGTCTCCGCGTTCCTGCGCGACCTCGACGAGCGCGGCCTGCTGAAAACGACGCTCGTCATCGCCGTCGGCGAGTTCGGCCGGACGCCGAAGATCAACGACAAAGCCGGGCGCGAGCACCACCCGGATTGCTACTCGGCCCTGGTCGCTGGCGGCGGAGTCGTCGGTGGCCGGGTCATCGGCACCAGCGACGCCCGCGCCGAGAAACCCGCCGACACCCCGCTGACACCGGCCGACTTGTGCGCGACCGTCCACCACGCCATCGGCCTCATCAGCGAACAAATCACCGGCATGGGCCTGACCCCCGCGGGGCGGTTGATCGAGGAACTCTTTTGAAACTCGATCGACTCACATCCGACGGTTCCTTCAAGCAGCACCTCCAGTGGTCGCCCGACGGAAAGCGTTTCCTCTTCACGCGCATCCACCTCGGCAAGATGGCCCTTTGGACGATGACCTCCGACGGCAAAGATTTCGCCCGGCTGCTGCCCGATCACAAGGAACCGCACTTCGACGGGCACTGGTCCAAGGACGGCCGGCGGATCGTTTACGTCTACGACAAGCTCGAAGGGACCGACGGCAAGTTCACCATCCGCACCTGCCTCGCCGACGGCACCGAGGACAAAACGATCGTGCCGCATAAGGGCTTCGAGGAATCCCCGCGTTGGTCGCCCGACGGGGAGCGTATCCTTTGGGTCTCGACGCGCGACGGCAACCCGGAGTTGTACACCGCGACGGTCGAGGGCAAAGACATTAAGCGGCTGACGAACGAGATCGCCTCCGACTTCCAACCGAGTTGGTCCCCCGACGGCAAGCGCATCGCCTTCACGAGCGGCCGCAACGGCAAGCAGAAAGTCCACGTGATGGACGCCGATGGCACCGAAGTGAAGCGCCTGACCGACGGCGATTATCTGGAAGCTTGGCCCGTTTGGTCGCCCGATGGGAAACGGATCGCCTTCGTTTCTCGCAAGAGCGGCCGCGCGAACATCTGGCTGATGAACGCCGAGGGGAAGGACGCGAAGAACCTCACCGAACACGACGCCGACGATGCGTCGCCGACGTGGGCCCCCGACGGCAAACGCATCGCGTTCGCGTCGAATCTCGACGGCGGCTCGGACGTCTACAGCCTCGATGTGAAATGACCGCGTCGATTCCCCAGGATCAACTCCATGCTTCGGATCGTGCCGCTCGCAATCGCCTTCGTTTCGACCCTGCAACTGCTCACCGCCGCCGAGCCGCCCAAGGCTTCGGGAAAGCCGGTGGTGTTGACCGAAGAAGCCCTGAAGATCCACGCCGAGATGCCGGTGTTCGACGGGCACAACGATCTGCCCTGGGCGCTGCGCACCAAGGACGGCACGGCCTTCCGCAACCTCGACATCGCCCGCGATCAACCGGCGCTCCACACCGATCTCCCCCGCCTCAAGAAAGGCGGCGTCGGCGCCCAATTCTGGTCGGCGTACGTCCCGGTGGACACGGCCAAGAAGGGCGCCGCCGTCACGACCACACTCGAACAAATCGATGTGATCCACCGCTTGGTGAAGCAGTATCCGAAGGATTTGGAGATGGCCTACACCGTCGCCGACATCGAACGCATCCGCAAGGCGGGGAAGATCGCCTCGCTCATCGGCGTCGAGGGCGGGCACAGCATGGACAACTCCCTCGGCACCCTGCGGATGCTGTATAAACTCGGCGTGCGCTACATGACGCTGACGCACTCCGAATCGCTGGCGTGGGCCGACAGCGCCACCGACAAGCCCCGCTCCAACGGCCTCAGCAAGTTCGGCGAAGACGTGGTGCTCGAAATGAACGCCCTCGGGATGCTCGTCGACCTCTCCCACGTCTCCCCGGGGACGATGAAGGCCGCGCTCAAAGTCACCAAGGCCCCGGTGATCTTTTCCCACTCCTCGGCCCGGGCCATCGCCGATCACCCCCGCAACGTGCCGGATGACGTGCTGAAACTACTCAAGGACAACCGCGGAGTCGTGATGGTCAACTTCTACTCCGGGTTCATCCTCCCCGAAGGGGCGCGGGCGATGCAGAAGATGTTCGATGTCGCCCGGGAGTTGAAGGTGAAGTACCCGGACGACGACGCCAAGTTCAAAGAGGCGCTGCGCGAGTGGCAAAAGCAGAACGATTACCCGTCCGGAAGCGTGCACGATGTCGTCGATCACATCGAGCATCTCGTGAAAGTCGCCGGGATCGACCACGTCGGCATCGGTTCGGATTACGACGGGATCCAGCGGACGCCGAAGCAACTCGAAGACGTTTCTTGTTATCCGTACATCACGCAAGAACTGCTGAACCGCGGCCACAAGAAAGCCGACATCGTGAAGATCCTCGGCGGCAACGTGCTGCGGGTCTTCGGGGACGCGGAGAAGGTCGCGGCCGCGATGACCAAGGCGTCGAAGTGAACCGGGTGTTGCTCGAAGTGGCCGTGGAAACGCTGAGCGAAGCCGTCGCGGCGGCGGAATCCGGGGCGGATCGCCTCGAACTCTGCTCGCGCCTCGACCTCGGCGGTCTGACGCCCGCACTCGAACACTTCCATGGCATCCGCGCGGCGGTCGCGATTCCCATCGTGGTGATGATCCGCGCGCGTGCCGGACAGTTTGTTTATTGCGACAGCGAAGTCACGGCGATGATCGAAGCCATCGCGACATTTGCCCCGGCGCAACCGGACGGATTCGTTTTCGGCGCATTGACCTCGGGTGAATCCATCGATCGCCACGCCTGCGACAAACTGGTCGAAGCTTGCGGTTCAATCCCCGCGATCTTCCACCGGGCTTGGGACGAACGACGCCGTTCACCCGAGGAACTCGACGTGTTGATCGATCTCGGATTCCGCCGCTTGCTGACGAGCGGTGGGGAGTCGCGCGCCCCCGACGGCGCGGGTGCCATCCGCGAATGGGTTCAACGGTCGGCAGGCAGAATTGAAATCCTCCCGGGTGCGGGGATCACCCCGATGAACGTATCGGAGCTAATCCGAAGCACGGGTTGCACCCAAGTGCACGGGACGTTCAAGAATTGCGTCCGCGCGGCTCGGCTCGCCTTGGATCATTTCGCGGGGGCGGGGTGAAACGCCTCCGGGTGGTGGCGCACCATTGCCCCTTCGACCAAGTAAATCACATCCTCGGCGATGTTGGTCGCGTGATCCGCGATCCGCTCGACGTAGCGGATCGCGGCGTGGAGGGCGAGGCCCGCGTCGATTTCGTCCGGGGATCGCTTCATTCGCGCGATCACTTCGCCGAGCAGGGCGTCGTTTTCGTCATCCACCGCGTCGTCCATCAGCACCACCGCGCGGGCTTCCGCGGGATCGGAATGCACCAGCGCGTTGAGCGAACGTTTGACCATTTCGATGGCCCGGCGGGTCATCGGCTGGAGCCGCGCCGGGAGGGCGGGGAACGGCGGGTGGGACATCTCGAGCGCCGTCTCGGCGAGACCGACGGCCAGATCGCCGATGCGTTCCAAGTCGGTCGTAATCCGCAGAAAGGAACCGATGCGCCGCAGATCGACGGCGACCGGTTGATGCAGGGCCAAGAACGTGAGGCACTCTTCCTGCACGCTGTTCTCGAAGTCGTCGATGGCGTCGTCGCCGGCGATGACGCGCTCGGCCGCGTCCGCGTCGCGCGCTTGCAACGCGTGCGCCGCATTCTCGATGGCTTCTTCGACGTTCCCCGCCATCTTGAGGACTTGGTGCAACAGCTGATCCAAATCTTTCTGCATATGCTTCGACACGGCTTTTCACCCCTCCGGGACTGCGCCGGCTTCCCGCCGTAAGATGGAACCGAACCCGCCACCCCATGATACTCCGGACAGGTAATGCCCGCAGTCGAAGCCAGCCAGTCCTTCCTCGACGCCGTGATCCGCAGCCGGATCATGGATCGGGAAACATTGATGCGATTCTACGCGGGTGCCGGGGATCGCGCAACGTCGTCCGACGAACAATTCGCCAAATTCTTGGAGGCCGGCGGCCACCTCACCGGATTCCAGACCGGGAAGCTCCGCGCCGGCCGGTGGCAAGGGCTTGTCATCGGGCCGTACACCTTGCTCTACCCCATCGGCCGCGGGGGGATGGGCATCGTCTATTTGGCGCGCCGAGCCGGGGTCGTCGCGGGCGGATCGATGCCCGGCTTCGTGGCGTTGAAATTGCTCGCGCCGAAACGCGCCCGCGCCGAGCCGCGCACGCTCGCCCGGTTCCGCCGCGAAATGGAAATCGGCGCGGCGCTGCCCACTCATCCGGCGCTCACGCGGGCCTACGATTCCGGCGAAGCCGACGGCGTCCACTTTTTGGCGTTGGAGTACGTGGCCGGGGCGACCGTGAAGCACACCGTACTGGCGAACGGCCCAATGGCCGTGCCGGAGGCGGCCCGGCTCTTTGCGGATTTGGCGCTGGGCCTCCACGCCGCGCATCAACTTGGCTATATCCACCGCGATCTGAAACCGGCGAACATCATCGTGACGCCGAACGGCCGGGCGAAATTGCTCGACTTCGGCTTCGCGGTGCGGCGCGGGGAGAAACCCCTCGCCGACCCGGCGATCCTCGGCGGGCGCGGGTATACGCTCGGCACTATGGATTACCTCCCGCCGGAGCAGGCCACCGACGCCGTCAGCGTCAGCGCGGAGACCGACATCTACTCGCTCGGCTGCACACTCTACTTCGCGCTCGGCGGCACGGCCCCTTTCCCCTACGGCACGGCCCGGGAGAAAATTCAACAGCACCGCAGCACCGCCGCGACGCCGGTCGACGAATTGAATGCGCTGGTTCCCGCCGCCCTCGCCAAGTTGGTGCAGTGGATGATGCAGAAGCGGCCGGAAGATCGACCGCCGTCGTGCGAAGTCGTGGCGGCCGAATTGGAACGCTGGACCGAACCGGCCCCCATCGTGGCGACGCGGGCCAAGTTCGACGCGGAGTGGGAAGCCGGGGTGTTGAAACAAGTCGAAGCCCGCTGGGTGAGCAAGCGGGCGAACACCTTGGAGAGCGCTTCCACCGAGGAACTCGCCCTGCCGGACGATAGTTCCCCGACGCCCGTCGTCGTGGCTCCGCCACCGGCCCCCGCGAGTCGCCTCCGGATTTGGCTCCTCCTCGCAGTCGCTTCCGGCATTTCCTTCGTCGCGGGCATGCTCGCGGTGATCGCCTATTTCCTCTTGCGCCGATGAGCGAACCGAGCCATTTCAAACGGTACCGCATGGAGCGACCGCTCGTCGGATTGCCCGAACCGCCGGCGTTTCCGTCCGGTTATTGGGCGGTGCCGTGGCAAGAGCATCTGCTCCAGCTGCATGCGGATGTCAAAGCCTCCTGCTTTCGGGATGACCTTGATGGCCGGCTCTTCCCCAACTTGGCCGATCCGCTCGGCTGTCGGGATCTCATGGCGTCGATCCGCGGCCGCGCCGGTTTCTGCCCCG
>JANOSQ010000786.1:0-2660 GCA_031415915.1 Fimbriiglobus sp.
AAAATGTGATCGGGCTCGGTTCATTCCGTGCGGGACGGGTGAGCTACTTTCTCGCGTCTAACGTCGCTCACGCGTCCGGCTCTGACAGTAAACACTAAATGACGCAGATTCGTCTTCTAACACCCTCCACCCCAAACCCGCTTTTACTTCTTCCCGAACCCCAAGGCTTTGTCGGCGTCGACTTGCATGCCGTCACTACAAGTGACGAGCTTGCGAAATTCCTCGGCATCCATCTTCTTGCCGAAGCCTTGGCGCACGGAGCCGTCGCCGAAGAGGACGTGGAAGTCGCCATCGAACATCCCGCCGAGCTTCGCCAACGGCTTCTTCGGGTCGTACGGCAGATCGTCCGGCTTTGTCCAAATGCACGCTTCGGCCGCTTCGACGACCATAACCGTGTTCGAGAGGCCGTCGGTGACGTTGGCGAAGCGGATGTTCTTGCCGGCTTGGAAGACCGTATCCACACCGTTGAAGGCGCGGTAGAAGGTCTCGCCCTCCGCGGCTTTCACCCGGATCGGCGCGTAGGCTTTGGGAGTCTTGGCGATCAGCGGCTTGTTCAATTTGCTGTCCCACGGCTCGTCGAGCTTGAACTCCTTGTGCAGCTTCGCGTCGATGTACGGCAGCATCCGCACGCGCCAGCTCAGCAGGGGTTTGCCGTCTTTGTCTTCGATGTTGCGCGGCAGCGCGTTGTGGTCGTCGTAGTGCGTGTGGATGGCGATGCCGATCTTCTTCAGGTTCGCCTGCGACGCTTCCAACTCCTTCCCGGTCGGCGCCGCCAATTTCTCCGGTTCCTTCGGGGTCGGCGCGGCGAGGCAGGCCAGCGAGGCGGAGCCGAGTAACAGGGCGATAATGATGCGCGTCATCGGGGCGTCCTTATTTGCCGGGTGCGAGGGATTCCGAATCGAAGACTTCGCCGCCTTCGATGGTGATCGCCGCCCGCATGTTTTCGGCGGTGAAGTCCCGCTTGATACGGACGACGGACCCGTCGAGCCAAGCCGCGTGGAAGATCCCGTCGATGTCTTTGCCGAGCGCGGGCAGCGGCTTCTTCGGGTCGAAGGGGATGTCGGTGCCGGGCTTCGTCCAGATCACCGCCTCGCCGGCTTCGATCACGGCGATGCTGTTGGACGTACCGTCGGTGATGCCGGCGAGCGTGCGCTTCGCGCCGGGTTCGAAGAACCCGCCGTGGCCGGTGAAGCCGCGGTAGAACGTGTGCCCCTTCTCGGCTTTGACCCGGACGGGGGCGAACAGCTTGGGCATTTCGGCGATCAGCGGCTTGTTCGTCTTGCTGTCCCACGGCTCGTCGAGGGCGAACTTCTTATACAGCGCCGCGCCTTCGTCGCCTTCGATGTACGGTAGCACCTGTACTCGCCAGCTCAGCAGCGGCTTCTTGGTCTTCGGATCCACGATGTCGCCGGGCAGGCAGATCAGCGCGCTCTCGTAGTTGTGCATCCCGAGCACGATCTGCTTGAGGTTGTTCTGCGCCTGCTCGCGCTGCTTGTCGGTGGCGGGCGGCGGCTCCTGCTCTTTGTCTTTGGGAATCGGCGCGGCGAAGGCCGCCAGTGCGCCGAATGCGAGGCAGGCGGCCAACGGTCGGAGAATCATCGCTTGCTCTCCACGGGTTCGGGGACGACGTAGATCCAATCGCCCGGCTCGGCGCCGGTGAACGGCGGCTGGAAGAGCCGCTTGCCCTCCTCATCGAGTTTATCCGGCCCGATACTCCATAGGATACCGCGCCCGGCGGCGAGGTCGAGCATCCGAATCACGGGGGGCGAGAGCAAGGGCGATCCCATCGGGTAACCCCGGTTCGGTTCGTACTTGGAAGGATTACTTTCGATTTCGTGGCCGGCTCCCCCGATCAAGGCGCCGAGCCGATTCAAATGGGAGCCGGGGGGATTGAAGGCGTCGGCTAGAAAACCGAGATCGAACGCGATCCCGCCCAGCAAGCTGCTGAACGCCTCCGGCTTCGCGGGTGTCGGCGCGGGGATCAATTCCATCTGGATCGTTTCCCCCATACTCAACCGATAGCGGAAGGGCTGGTCGTCGTAGGGGTCGAGCGGCACGGCGGGGAGGTATTTCGGCACGAGCGCATCGAGGGTCGTCGGCAAGGCGCCGACATCGGCGCAGTGCAGCCGCAGGGCCAGCAGCAGCATCGACGCCCGGCGGTCGGCCAACTCCTTGCGTTCCACACTCGGGGTGTTGGCCAGCATCTTCTCGAACTGGACGCTGCCGGCTCCGATGTCGGCGAATCCCGGCAAGCCGCGGAAATATCCGCGTTCGGCTCGGGTGATCGCCCGGCCGTTGCCCAAGCCGACCAACCGGCGCAGCCGCTCTTTCTCCCACGGCACGGCCCAAGCGAACGCCACGAACTCCGCTTCGTTCTCGATGGCTTCGGTATCGTCGCCCGGCGAGCGGCTCCGCATGGGTTGCTGTTGGAGGTATTGCTTCACGAATTGGCTCGGCGCGTTGACCGAGTTCCGCACCATCACTTGCTCAGGCAGGTTGCCGTCGGCGCCGAGCTTCGGGCAGGCGGCGTCGTGGTGGCGGATCAACCCGAGCATTTCCTTCAGCAGGTCGGGCCGGTGCCCGAGCTTTTCGAGCCAGCGCTGGAGGGCGAGGTGGGTGCGGACCTCGGCGCGCGAGCCGATCAGCCCGCAGATGATAAA
>JANOSQ010000787.1:0-2948 GCA_031415915.1 Fimbriiglobus sp.
CACCAAGGACCGCGCCAAGCCCGCCGTGCCGGTGGCCGGGAAGTACCGGCTCATCGACATCCCGATTTCCAACTGCCTCAACAGCGGCCTGCGGAACATCTACGTCCTCACGCAGTTCCTCAGCGTCAGCCTGCACCGGCACATCGCCAACACCTACAAGTTCGACATGTTCAGCAAGGGCTTCGTCGAAATCCTCGCGGCCCAGCAATCGTACGAGGACCATATCGGTTGGTACCAAGGCACCGCCGACGCCGTGCGGCAGAACCTCGCTTACATCGAACGCGAGAAGGCCGACGAAGTGCTGATCCTCTCGGGGGATCAACTCTACCGCATGGACTACCGCCACATGATCGAGACGCACCGCCAGAGCGGGGCCGACGTGACCATCGCCTGCATCCCCGTGCGGGAAGATCAAACCGACGGTTTCGGGCTGATGCAGATCGACGACCACGGCCGGGTGAAGTCGTTCGTCGAGAAGCCGAAGACCGACGCGACCCGCAAGCCGTACTTCACGCCGGCGGAATGGATCGAGGGAAAGGGCATCCCCGCGAACGGGCGGAACTACCTCGCCAACATGGGCATCTACCTGTTCAAAACCGACAAGCTCATCGAGATGCTCAACTACCCCGTGCTCGACACGCTGCACAACCAAATGCGGCCACCGCACGATTTCGGCTCCAACCTGTTCCCGAACCACGTCGGCGCCCGGCACATCCACGCCCACCTCTTCGACGGATTCTGGGAGGACCTCGGGACCATCAAGAGCTACCACGAGTGCAGCCTCGCCCTCGGGGAAGAAGCGCCGCCGTTCGATTTCTACCAGACCGAGGACGTCATTTTCACGCGGATGCGGAACCTCCCCGCGAGTCGCTTCGGCGGGGCCAAGCTCACGAACTGCCTGATCGCCGACGGCTGCCGCGTCGGCGGCGACAGCATCATCGACCGCTGTATGCTCGGCGTCCGCTCGCGCATCGGCAAGAACTGCCACCTCAAGGACACCGTCGTCATCGGCTCCGACGGCTTTGAAACGGAAGCGCAGCTCGCGGAGAACATTCGCCTCAAACGGCCGAACACGAACGTTGGTGACCGCACGATCATTCACGGCGCGATTTTGGACAAGGACTGCCGCATCGGCTCCGGCGTGCAGATGCTGAACCAAGCCGGGGTGAAGGAAGCCGACGGACCCGACGGCATGTGGCACATCCGCGACGGGATTATCTGCGTCCCCCGCGGCGGCGTCGTGCCGGACGGCACGCTGATTTGACGCGCGGCGAGGCAGTGAAGGACGACGAGCCGGACGCGTCAGCGACGGACGGCACGGCGAGCAATTCCCCGTTGCGAACTCGGATCGGTTCGTCGCTCGCACGTCCGGCACGTGCTGAGTAAGAATGGACCCCGTTAACGCGATTGCAACCCTGCGAGAGGATCGAGTCCCCCGTGCGGCTGAGCCTCCGCTACCGCTTGCTGATCCCACTGCTCCTATTGCTGCTGGCCGATGCGGGGGCGACGGGCTGGGCGGCGGCGTTGGCGGCGGATCGCGAGGAGCGGCGCATCACCGAGCAACTCCGGGCCGTGGCCGAGACGCTGACGGATTCGCGGACGTTCCCTTTGACGGAGCGGGTCCTCGAGCAGATGAAGGGACTCTCGGGCGCGGAGTTCGTCTTGAACCGGCGCGGCGGCGAGCAGATCGCGACCTTCCCCGAACGGGTCGAACTGGCCGAACCGTTCCACTTCGGCGGCGAAGATTACCGCCTGCTGCGCGTGTCGCTCCCGGGGAATCACCCCAACGCCGGCGATGAACTCGCCGTCTGCTACCCAGAATCGCTGCGGCGGGCCGCGGTGCGGGAAGCCATCCGCCCGCCCCTCTTCCTCGGTGTCGCTTTTTTCGTCGTGACCACGACCCTCTTCGGATTCGGCTCGCGGGTCGTTTCGCGCGTGCGCGGACTCGAAGCGCGGACGCGGGCCATCGCCGCGGGGGACTTCCGCGCGACCCCGTCCACCGGCGCGAACGACGAACTCCGCGATCTGGCCGATTCCATCGGCGAGATGGCGCGGAAACTCGCGGCGTTCGAGGAGCAATCGAAACAGACCGAGCGCCTCCGCGTCCTCGGGCAGTTCAGCGGCGGCTTGGCCCACCAACTCCGCAACGCCGCGGCGGGGGCGAAGCTCGCCATCCAACTCCACTTGAAGGAAGAGCCCGCCGACCGCGAACCGCTCGACGTGGCCTTGCGCCAACTCGCCCGCATCGAAATGTCCCTGAGCCAGTTCCTCGCCCTCGGCAAACCTTCGACCGCGAAGATGGTCGAACTCGACCTGATGGTGGTGTTGACCAATGCGGTGGGGTTGTATCTCCCGCAGGCGAAGCACCTCGGCATCGAGTTGCGTTGGACGCAGGGTCAGCCGGTGCCGATGCTCGGCGATCCCGTTTCGCTCGGGCATCTGTTCGTCAACTTGATCGGGAATGCGCTCGACGCGGCCGGGCCGCAGGGTGTCGTCGAAGTGCGTTGCGTAGCGGGAAACGTCGAAGTGATCGACTCGGGCAGCGGCCCGCCGCCGGAGATCGCGGAGAGGTTGTTCGAGACGTTCGTGACGGGAAAAGAGCAAGGGGTCGGACTCGGGCTGACCGTGGCGAAGCAGGCGGTCAATGCCCACGGCGGAACCATCGAATGGTTCCGCCGCGACGGGCGGACGGTCTTCCGGGTGGGGTTTCCGACTACTTGATCGGCACCACCTTCACCGCGACCTTCTTCTCTTTGCGGAGCACGATCACTTCCACTTCCGCCCCGACCTTTTGCCCGGACATCGCGGCCATGTAGGTTTCGATGTTCTTCACCGGCAGGCCGCCGATGGTCACGATCACGTCGTCTTCCTTGATGCCGGCCTTCTCGGCGGGGCCGCCTTCGGTCACCCCGGCGACGAGGACGCCGCCGTCGATTTCGCCGTAGTTG
>JANOSQ010000788.1:0-2239 GCA_031415915.1 Fimbriiglobus sp.
CCACAAATTCTCGCGGCGGGTTCCGAAGACTCCACCCGCCCTACAAAACGTCGGACTTCAATACTGCACGGCCACGCGCGGGTAGGGCTTGTTGCCCCGGAAATGCACGAACGAACTCGTCAACAGCGCCAAGAACGCCACGGCGTGCAGGGCGATGGCCGCGTTGAGCGGGGTCGTCCCTTGCAATTGGTAGCGGCCCATTTCCTCGCCCATGTTCACGGCCACGCGTTGCTTCTTGGGCGTCGAGTCCGCTTCTTCGATCTGCTTGGCGTACTTTTCCGTCACTTTTTGCTTCACGGCCGTTTCCAGCCCGTAGCCGCGCCACGTTTGCGCGAGGATCAACACCAGCAACAGCGCGCCGAGGACGGTGAGCGCCGTGTAGCGATGCGGCCAGATGCGGGGCAACCACGCGAGCGGCCCGGGAACCGAAGCGACGGTCGGGTTGCGGATGATCCGGTCGAGCCAAGCCAACAGGAGAGCGATAAACAGCAGTGGGAAGTAGGCGATGAGCCAGCGGTTGCCGACGATCGCGCCTTCGAAATACTTCTCTTCGGTGAGCAATTCGTCGGGCAAACCGTTCGTGGACATCTCGCCGACGAGGGCGTGCCACGGACTTTGCGAATAGACGCGGACGCCGCCGGGGTAGATGCCGATCCAATTGAAGAGCGTGAGCGCGAGGATCACCGTGAAGCAGACCGCGGGCACCCAATCGAGCCAAGTCGGACTGACGGTGACGCCGCACGAGCGCGGCCCCGAATCCGCGCTCGGACTCGGCATCGGGGCGATAGGCGGCGGTGCGGCGAACGCATTCAGGCCGGGGGGCGGGGTGATCGGTTCGCTCATCGGGTTCGTTCCGGTGCGGGTGGGCGTCGGTAATTTCGGCGGGGTCGGGTCGAGATTGGGCAATCCGCCGCTCGCGGAAACGCTGGGGGCATAAGCCGCGGGCACGGCGATGGACTTGCCGCACTTGGGGCAGGGGGCATCGCGGCCGGCCGACTCGAGGGGCAGTTCCACGGCGGCGAAGCACTGCGGGCAGATTTGCCGAATCACGGGTGTGGTCCGTTGGGATGGCGGGGGTTCGTGCCTTCAACTTATGGATTACTTCTCCGTCGGTAGTCCCGCCGCAGTCCACGCGGCCCAGCCACCGTCCATGCTCAGCACGTTCGTGTAGCCCATCTTTTGCAGGGTGTCGGCCGCGAGGGCGCTGCGGAAGCCGCCGCCGCACATCAGCACGATCGGCGCCGCAGGATCTGGGATTTTCGTTTCGATGTCCCGCTCCATCACGCCCTTTGAGATGTGCACCGCCCCGGCGGCGTGCCCCGCGGCGTACTCGCTCTCTTCGCGGACATCGACGAAGGTGAAGGCTTCGCCGGCCGCGCGTTTGGCAGCCACATCGGCGACGCTGCACTCGCGGATGCGCGTCTTCGCATCGGCGGTGATCTTCAAGAATCCGGGGGTGTGAGGTCTGTTCATGGCGGGGTTCCGGTGCAGGTGCAGGAGTCTCCGGAAAGTTTATGAGTCCCGGAATTTTCGGCCCAACCGGTTCTTTTCCCCCAGCTTCCCGCCGGCAACTTTCCACTTCGCGCTGGCAAACGATTGGGGAGGTGGCTAAATAAGAAGGGACTGGGCAATCTGCTCCGACCTCTCCGGTTCCGCCCCCTTTTCCGAGAGTACGCACCGTGATCCGCACCCTTTCGCACATCCGATGGCTCCTGCTCGCGGGCCTGCTCGCCGGCTTGGTGGCCCTGCCGGCCGGGGATGTCCGCTCCCAAGACAAAGCGGCGCCGGCGCTGACCGAAGCCGAGAAGCAGAAGCAACTCGAACTGCTCCAGAAGCAACTCGCCGAGTTGCAGAGCAAGCTCGAAGCCCTCAAAGCGACGCCGGCCGGCACCGCCGTGGCCGCGGCGCCGACCGTCCCCGAAGGGACGATTCCCGAAGATTTGCTGAAGCCCTTCGCCTGGCGCTGCATCGGTCCCGCGAACATGGGTGGCCGGGTCACGGCGCTGGCGGTCAATGAATCCGACCCCATGATGTACTGGGTCGGCCTCGGCGGCGGCGGCTTGCTCAAGACCGTGAACAACGGCATCACCTTCGAAAACCAATTCGACAAGGAAGCCACCTGCTCCATCGGCGATGTCGCCGTCGCCCCGTCGGACGCCAACATCGTTTGGGTCGGCACCGGCGAGAACAACCCGCGGAACTCCGTCTCTTACGGGGACGGCGTCTACAAGAGCATCGA
>JANOSQ010000789.1:0-4686 GCA_031415915.1 Fimbriiglobus sp.
GCTACGGCAAGCTGTACGCGGTGCACATGGAACAGAATGGCAGCGTGAAAAAAGGGACCGCCGAGGAGTTCATCTCGGGGACGCCGCTGCCGCTGACGGACATCGTGGTGAATGAGAAAGACGGCGCATTGTACTTCACCACGGGCGGCCGCAAGACGCAGAGCGGGCTGTACCGGGTGACGTACACGGGGACGGAATCGATCGAGCGTCTCAAGGTGCGGCCAATGCCCAAGGATGCGGGATTCGGTCCGGAGGACATTCGGAAAGCGTTCGAGCAAGGCTACGGCAAGTTGAAGAACGAAGGCGACATCGGCGGACTGTTCAAAATCCTCGCCGAGCCAGAACTTGCGGATCGGTTCCTGCGCTTCACGGCCCGAGTGGCCCTGGAGCACGAGGATGTGAATCGCTGGGCCGAAAAGGCACTCGCTGAAACCAATCCGACCGCAAAGATCACGGCGCTGCTCGCCCTCACCCGCGTCAGCGCCGATTGCCCGCAGCACCAGAAACCGACCAGCCCCAAGCCCGACCCTGCGATCCGCGGCAAGATCCTCGAATCGCTGGCCAAGCTCGACTTCACCAAGCTCACCGTCGAGCAGCGGCTCGAACTCGCCCGTGTCTACCACGTCCTCTTCAACCGCTTCGGCATGCCGACGGACGTCGAACGCACGGCGTGGCTCGCCAAATACGAACCGGCTCTCCCCACCGGCAACCGCTTGGTCGATGGCGAACTCATCCAAGTGTTCGTCTTCCTCCAAGGTGAGAAGACGGCCGTGAAGGGCGTGAAGTTACTCCTCGAAGGGGCGACGCAGGAAGAACAACTCGAATACGCCCGCGCCCTGCGGATGCTCAAAGCCGGTTGGACGCCCGAATCGCGCAAGGGTTACTTCGAATGGTTCGTGCGCGCCCAAACCTACAAAGGTGGCGCCAGCTTCGGCCGCTTCGTCGAGATGATGAAAGAGGACGCCGTCAAGACCCTGAGCGCCGAGGAGAAGATCGCGCTGAAACCGATCCTCGACGCCAAGGCCGAGGGTTCCAACTTGGTCGTGCTGAAACCCCGGCCGTTCGTGAAGAAGTACACGCTCGAGGAACTCGTGCCGATGGTGGACATGGGCCTCAAAGCGGGCGGGCGCGACTTCGACGCCGGGCGGAAGATGTTCGCCGCGACCAACTGCTTCGCCTGCCACCGCTACGACAACGAAGGCGGCGCCGCGGGGCCGGATCTCACCGCGATCGCCGGGCGTTTCAGCCAAAAGGACCTGTTGGAATCGATCGTCGACCCGAGCAAGGAAATCAGCGACCAGTACGGTTCCGTGGAGATCGACCTGCTCGACGGCAAGAAGGTGGTGGGGCGCATCGTGAACCTCAGCGGCGACAACATCATGCTGAATACCGACATGCTCAACCCGAACGGGCACGTCACGGTGAACCGCAAGAACGTGGACCTGCTCAAGCCGTCGAAGCTGTCCATGATGCCCGCGGGGTTGTTGGAGACGTTGAAAGAAGAAGAAGTGCTCGATCTGATGGCGTACTTGCTGTCGCGCGGCGACCGCAAACACGCGATGTTCAAGGCGAAATGAACCTCACGCTGATCCGCGTCGCGCGGCGGGCGATGGCCACGACGTTCGAAATCGCCCTGCCCCAAGGCACCCCGCGCGCCGTCGATGCCGCCTCGGCGGCGCTCGACCTCATCGAAGAGATCGAAGAGCAGCTCACGGTCTACCGCGACACCGGCGAAGTGGCGCGGCTGAACGCGACCGCCGCCGACAGGTCGGTCGCCGTCGACTCCGAATTGTTTCGACTGCTGGAATCGTGCGCCGCGTTCACCCTCGACACCGCGGGTGCGTTCGATGTCGCCGTCGGAGCGCTCGTCGATGCGTGGGGCTTCGGGAAACGAGAAGGGCGGATTCCCACAGATCGCGAACTGGTCGAAGCGACGAGCCGCTGCGGTTACCGCCATGTCATGCTCGTCGATGGCACCGTCCGATTCCGGCGCCGAGGCCTCAAACTCAACTTCGGAGCCATCGGCAAAGGTTACGCTCTCGACCGCGCCGCCGTGCTGTTGAAACGCGAGTGGGGGATCGACTCGGCCCTGCTCCAAGGCGGTGGTAGCAGTATGCTCGGCGTCGGCTGCCCTCCCAACGACCTACGCGGTTGGCCGGTGTCGATCCGCCACCCCGAGGCGAATCGCCCGGCGCTCGATGTGGTGTACTTGAAGGATCAGGGCCTCGGCACCTCCGCGGCGACGTTTCAATTCTTCGAGTTCCAAGGGGAAAAGTACGGCCACGTCCTCGATCCGCGCACCGGCCGCCCGGCCGAGGGAACCCGGAGCGCCTCGTGCATTGCGAGTACCGCCGCCGAAGCCGACGCGATCAGCACGGCGTTCTTCGTCGCCGGCGCGGACTGGGCGCGCGAGTATTTGCGCAGCCGGCCGCACCTCGGTGCGGTGATGCTGGCGGATGAGGAAGAACACGCCGTTCGGATCGGTTGTCTCGCGGACGGCTGACTTTTCGGCGCCCCGCGCTTAAGATGGATGCAGGTTCGTCACTCTCCGCGATGCCCGGCCCACCATGAATCTGCCCATTCCCCCCGCTGTTCTGTACGCCGGTCTCGCCGGGGTGCTGCTCGCGCTGATTGTCGCCACCGCCCAGAACAAATGGCAATGGCGCGTCTTCCTGCTGCTCGCGCTGCGGCTCGCCATCGGCTGGCACTTCCTCTTTGAAGGGCTGCACAAGGTTCAGTCGGAGTACACCGGCGTCACGGATACCAACCGCGTTTTCACGAGCGAGCCTTACTTTGCCGTCGCCGAGGGGCCGCTCGGGGAACGACTGCGGAAGGAGTACATCGGCGATCCGGAGAAAGTCTACACGGACATGCTGAAGCAGTCCGAGCCGCTGACCCCGGACGAATTCAAGAAGCTGACCCTCGATCAACAAGCCGAGCGGTGTCACCCCGATGTCAGTAAGGATTTGAAAGAGACCGCCGCGGCGAACATCGAAAAGTTTGAAGGGGACGCCGAGAAGGCGAAAACGGCCCACGCCGCACTCCCGGACGGTGCGACCGACGCCGAGAAGAAGACCAAGAAGGACGCCAAGGACAAAGCCGACGCGGCCGAGTACCAAGCCCGACTGCTCCGCGACGAAGCGAAGCAGTTGCGGGCCGCCTACGCCCGTTGGGTCTACGGCGTCGACCGCATCGAAACCAAGGTCGGCTACGTCACCGGTGGCGAGGGAGCATTGCAGTTCACCGCCCCGGAGCGGTTGCATTTCATCGGCCTGCTGCAAAAAGAACTCGACGAGTACACGACCCGGCAAAAGTACAACCTCGGCACCGGCACTGGCATCGAACAAGCGCGGACGAAGAAGGCCCAAACCGACCTGCAAACCGCCAAGGCCGAACTCGCCAACGACGGCATCGCATTCGTCAAGGATTTGAAAAAGGCCGCGGGCGTCGAGGTGAAGGACGAACCGAAGGAGAAGCCGATCCGCCGCATCGACTGGCTGACCCGCTGGGGCATCACCATTATCGGCGCGGGGTTGCTGATGGGCCTATTCACCCGCGTCTGGTGCATCGCAGGGGCCGGGTTCCTGGTGATGACCTATCTTTCTCACCCGACGGTGCCGTGGTTGCCGCTGCCTCCGGGCACCGAAGGGAACCCGCTTTTCATCAATAAGAACTTGATCGAAGCGCTGGCGCTGCTGGCGCTGGCGGCGCATCCGACCGGCCGCTGGCTCGGGCTGGATGCGCTCGTGCACCGCATCGTGTATCCGCGAGCCGCCGACCCGACTTGAGCTTTTTCCGGGCTGCCGTCTATCCTCTGACATCTGATATCTGTCGATGCAAAATAGATGATAGACGACAGAAATCAGATTTCAGAAACACCATTCATTCGAACTCTCCACTTTGGTGAACCATGGCCCTCGACCTCACCGCCGAACAGAAGGCGATCGGCGCGAAGAATTTCGCCCAAGCCGCCGCCGACCTCGAACGCGATCGCCAAGCGAAGAACCCGGCCGACCCCACGCGGCGGACCTTCATGAAAGTGGCCGCGGCCGCGGGGGCCGTGGTGCCCGTGAGCGCCGCGGTCTACTTCGGCTACGACCAGTGGAAAGGGAACAACCCCGTCAAGGTCGCCCTCATCGGCTGCGGCGATGAGGGCTGCATCCTCGTCGGCGACCACAACAAGGACTTCACGAAGATCGTCGCGGTGTGCGACGTGCGGCCGTACAGCTTGGATCGCGTGTTCGTACAGGATCCGAATTCGCCCCCGCGCAAGGGGCTGAACACGATCTACGGCAAGGCCGAGGCGGACAAGATCGCCAAGTACGACACGGTCGAAGCGCTCCTCGCGGATAAGGACAAGCTCGGGCTGGAAGGGGTCATCCTGGCGACGCCGCTGATCACGCACCGGCCCCTGACGATTCAGTGCCTCGAAGCGGGCCTGCACGTCCTGTGCGAAAAGCTGATGGCCCGCACCATCGCCGACTGCAAGGCGATGATCGCGAAGGCCAAGGAAAAGGGGCTGCTCCTCAGCATCGGCCACCAGCGCCACTATTCGATGCTCTACGCCCACGCCTTGGAAGTGGTGAATTCCGGACTGCTCGGGGACATCAAGCACATCCGCGCGCTCTGGCACCGGAACAACTCGTGGGACATGAAGTACTCCGACAAAGAGAAGGAAGCCTTCGA
>JANOSQ010000790.1:0-1894 GCA_031415915.1 Fimbriiglobus sp.
CCGGCCGGATGGCGCAGCATCGCCGCAAACGCCTGCAGGATTGCCAAGTCCGTTGAGCCCTCCAGGTAGAGTACCCACCCCATCTGCTCAGCCTGAGCATAGTGTTCAAAGCCAATGGCCTTAAGCGACTTCGCCAACTGACTGCCGCGGTCATCGATGCGATGGGGCTTGCCGATGAAGGCGATCACGATATCTCGATCCGCCGCCTCGTTGAGCAATATTTCTGAATGACTCGCCGCGATCACCTGACAGCCTTGTGATCGGGCGGTTTCCGTCAAGATCTGGTAGATCTGGCGCTGGCGCAGAATTTCCAAGTGCGCGTCGGGTTCATCGAGTAATAGAACATCGCCCGGGTGGGCATAAAGATGGGCGAGGAGCAGTAGGGTCTGCTGAAGCCCTCGTCCCGAAGACACCAAATCCAACTCGATTCCTCGCTCACGGTAGGACATCGTAATCTGCCCTCGCTCAGTAATATAAAGCGGGGGGTTAAGCGTCACGCCGAACAGGCTCTCGATCTCAGAAACGAGCCGCTGCCACTTGGATTTGTCGGCATCCGAATGGATGCGGTGGCAGAGATTGCGAAGAACCTCGGCCGTTCTTCCTTCCCCGATTCGGACGCTGATCGCACCCTCCTGGAGGTGATCTTCCGTCGCCGCAAGCCCGGACATAGGCGGCAAGAAAGCAATTCTTGTGGCCGAAGCGCCCGCGGCAACTGGCTGATCCGCCTGTGCTTCCTCAATGCCGCGCAGCGGCCGACAGTAGAAGGATTCCTGGTTGGCGTAGTCAAACTCGAACCCACACTCCCAAGCCGAACCTTCGGTGACGCCGGAGACCGAGATATCGATCCGGATATTCTGCGTCGTCGGCTTGCCATTATGTTTTTGACCGGCTCGAACATGCAAATCACGCCAAAGGAGATTTGCGTCGGGCACGGGAACCGCTATCAGATCTCGCCGATTAATTGTGACGCCCGGACGCTTCGCGGGAGTGCCGCGAGCGGCTCGCTTCTCCAACCACTTTCGCAACCCTATTTCCCAGACGGCCAACGCCTGTAGCGCCGTGGTCTTGCCCGAATTGTTGGGGCCGATGAACACAACAGTATTGCCGAGTTCAATCTCGACATCTTCGAGGCTCTTAAAATTCTTAACTCTGAGACTGGTAAGCACCTCCGTTGATGTTAGCGCGGCAAGGAGGACAACCGTAGGGCCCCCCTTGGTCGAGACGGAATACCCTGGCGATGTAACCGCCAGGGTCACCAATGATTGGTCTCGGCACGCTTCTAGAGCGAATGGTACACGACCTCGCCTCCCAGCACGGTCAGCTTCACCTTGGCCCCGATCACTTCCTTCGGCGCGACGGTCATAATGTCGCGGTCTAGCATCAGGAAATCGGCTAGCTTGCCGACCGTGATGCTGCCTTTCTTACTCTCTTCAAACGACGCGTAAGCGCCATCCAAGGTGAAAGACTGCAAGGCGCGTTCGCGAGTTAGTACTTGGTCGGGTAAGAAGCCTCCCGGGGGATTGCCCGCGTGATCCTGCCTAGTAAATGCGGCGTAGAAGCCGTAGATGGGGTTGGGGTCTTCGACGGGAAAATCGGAGCCGTTGGCGATGCGGGCGCCGGCTTTTAGGAAGCGATTGGTGGCCCAGGCTCCTTGAAGCCGGTCAGGACCCAGGCGTTGTGCGGCCCAGCGCATGTCGCTGGTGGCGTGCGTGGACTGAATCGACGCAATCACGTCGTATTGGCCGAAGAGGCTGAAGTCCGGCAGGCGGATCACTTGGGCGTGTTCGACGCGGAAGCGCTTGTCGTTCTTGCCCGTGATGCCCTTGGCTCGGAAGGCTTCGACGAAGGCTTCGAGCACCTTGGAATTGGCTTTGTCACCGATGGCGTGGACGGC
>JANOSQ010000791.1:0-3510 GCA_031415915.1 Fimbriiglobus sp.
GATGCGGGGCAGGCGGTCGCGGTAGGTGTCGGCGCGGTCTTTCTCGCCCTCGGCGCCTTTGTCCTTCTCTTTCAGGACGGTGAAGATCTGGATGAGCCGGTTGACGGCTTTCACCTGTTCGTCGTGATCGTGGTTGTAGACGACATCGACCCAAAGATAGGCCCACATCGCCTCGCGCCACAGGGCGTGACGGAGGAAGACCTCCCCGAGGGCACCGTAGCCGGCGGCGCGGGCAGCGGGGTCTTTGGCCTTGGCGATCAACCCTTCGATCTTCCCGGCGGCCTCGCGGACTTTGGCGAGGCGGGCCTCGACGTCGGCCGGGGAGGGGGGCGCTTCGCCCGGTTTCGGTTCGGGCGGGGGCAGCGGGGCCTTCGCGACTTCGTCGTAGATGGCCCAGCGTTCGCGGAGCGGGCCGGTGGCGGGAAAGGCTTTGTCGGCGGCGAGTTCTTTCAGGATGCCCTCGGCGTCGCCCCGCTTGTTGGCGCGGAAGAGGTAGCCCGCTTCGACGAGTTTGGCCTCGTGGCGCAGTTCCGGCGTGAGGCCCGCATTGCGGCTCAGGATGGCGATGGCGTCGGCGGCGCCGGCGACATCGTCGAGTTCGCAGAGGAAGCGGGCTGCCAAGCGAGCCGTCGTCCACGCTTCCCAACTGCCGGCGTTCGCTTTGCTGTAGTTGACGAGCTTACCGGCCACCGCCTTCCCTTCGGTTTCGAAATCCTTGCCGAGCTTGGTGTCGGCGAGCTTGGCGTTCCAGACCGCCTCGCGAAAATCGAGGTAGCGCTTCGCCTTCGGGTTGGCGGTGGCGCCGGGAAATTTCATCAGTTCGCGGTAAGCCCCGAGGGTTTTGACCGGGTCGGCGGTGCCTTCGAGGACGAACGCGGCGAGTTGGGCCGTGCGTTCGACGCCGGGCACGGTGCCGTAGTCGATCCGCACCATGTCCGTCGCGGAGATGGTCGCCTTCACTTTGTTTTCGGGAGCGGGGCTGCTCACGATGACGCCGCTGGCCGATTCCTTGGTGATGCCTTCGAGCATCACCATTTTGCCGTCTTGGGCGCGGTCGCGGTAATAAACGCGATCTTGGATCGCTTGGCCGAAGGCCGGGAGCGCCGAGACGAGGACGGCGAGCGTCGGCAAACAGAAGCGTCGCAACATGGCGGGGTGATCCGGGGAGGTCGGAGAAAATCGGAACGTCGGCCGTCTATTTGGGCGGGCTGGCCCACTCGCCGCCGGCGGCTTTGTAGGCCGCCTTGAGCGGCGGGGTGTCGTCGAGCAGTTTCACGTAGCGGGCTTTCACATTCTCGTGGAGGTCGGGGTTCTTCTTTTCGATTTCAACGATCGTCTTGGCGAGGCTGTTCATGCCCTTTTCAAAGGCCGGCTTGTTCGCGCCGTTCACTTGAATTTGGGCTTGAGCCAAGCAGCGGTGCGATTCGAACCCGAGGTCGAAATAGATCGGCCTCACGAGTACCTGCTGCTGCCGGAGCTTGGCGACGTCTTCTTCCTTGGCATCGGCCGCGAGTTTCCGGGTGAGCGTCGAATAATACTCCCGGGCCAAGCCCTCCCAGCCCGCCTTGGCGAGCAGCCAAGTCTTCAGGGCTTCCGCGGGGTTGGCGGCGAGGCTGACGGCCTTGGCTTCGAGGTAGTGGAATTCTTCTTTGCGGAAGTCGGGGAATTTGTAAGCCCAGCCGCGCTTCTTATCGACGCCCATCATGGGTGCGAGCAGCTCCTCGGCCTTCGGCAGCTGCTTGCCGAGGCGGTAGGTTCGCAGCAGTTCCAGTTGGGCCACGCGGTAGTAGGGCAAACCGGCTTTGTCCGCGTTCCACGCGTTTACCGCATCGTCCTTCTTCTTCTTGACGTCGGCGGGGTCGCCGGCTTCGGACGCCGGGGGCATCGGCGGCTCGGCGACCAAGAATGCGGGGTTCGCCGGGCCCGGGATGCGCTGCAACAGCGCGACGGCCTTCTCGTAGTCGCCGAGTTCTTTGAAGATCTTGCCGAGGTCGAGCAATTGCACCGAGTTCAACTTGGCTTCCGGCCCGCTGATGCGGCCGGCGAGCGCCGCCAAGTTCGCGGACACCTTCTTGGCTTCGTCCGCTTTGCCGTCCTTGTACAACTGCTCGATTTGCGGCTTGGTCGCCATGACGACTTGGAAGACGGCGTTGACGGTTTTGTTCTGGTCGCCGCCGAAGCCGGTGAGCATGTCGAGGAGCTTACCCGCTTGTTCGAGGTTCCCCTCGCCGACGCGGCTGTTGAGCGCCGGCACGACGATCTTGTCGATGCGGAGGGCGTCGAGATTCTTGGCGGTCGGGGCCACTTCGGGGAGCAGGCCGGCCATTTGGGTCGCCGGCTTCGCCGCCGCCATCGCGTTGAGCACACCTTGGTAGCGGTCGGCCGATTCCTTGTACTTCTTCTGCTGGTGCAGTTGCATCGCCTGACCGTAGATGGCGTTGAGGCGGACCATCTCGGATTCCATCGGGATCGATTGCTTCTGCATCGGCGGGAGCGTCGCCAACGTCGGAATCAGGGCGTTCAAGTCGTTGATGATCTTCTCGGCGATCGGATACCCGGCGGGGCCGCTGGCGAGGTAGAGTTGGGCGAGTTGAACCTGAACCCGGCAGTAGTCGATGGCGACCGCGGCCGGGGTCGCCGGGCCGGCCACGGGAACGCGGCCGAGGTCGGCGGTGGCGGTCTTGAAGAGGGTCGGTTTCTGGGCGTCGAGCGGGAGTTCGAATTTCACCGGGTTGGAGTCGGGTGCCCGCGGGCGGAGCAGTTCGTAGGCCACGCCCCCTTGGAGCAGCCGTGCCCGCGTGATACCGGGGTAACGGGCCGTGATCCGAGCGAGCAGGTTGAAGGCTTCGATGTAGCGGGAGTTTTGCACCATCAACTGGGCGCCGCGGTAGCGGACTTCGTCGGTACTCGCGTCGTCCGGAATCGCTTGATCGAGGTAGAGCGCCACGGCCATGGCCCGTGCGTGGTCGGTCTGCTTGCTGCCGGGATCCGAGGGATCGGCTTTTTCGGCCGATTCCAGATAGGCCACCATCGCGTTCAAGCCCGCCTTCGCGGCGCTGGGCCCTTTGCCGGAGTGGGCCAAGTGTTCCCCGAGCACGGCCGCTTGGTACGGCTGATCGGCGACGCGATAGGTGTAGACGAGCATGACTTGGCTGTTGAGCGAGTCGCGGAGCGATTCTTTTGGCACCGGGAGTTGCTTCTCGCGCTCGAGCAGCGCGATCACCCGGTCGAGTTGTGCTTTCTTCTGTTCCGGAGTGGCGTTCGCATCGCGGCTCAACTGCTGGAACTTGTCGAGTTGCACGAGCGAGGTGAGGTGGCATTCTTCGAAGGTCAGGATTTGCTCGGGCTTCTTGTCGGCGTTGCCGACGAGGAGACGGATGACCTTCGGCCGATCTCGCGAGGCCCGGGCGGTGTATTCGTTTTCGGTGTCGGCGAGCCGGCGGAAGTCTTTGTCCGCGTCTTTGAGCAGCGGGATCACGTTCGGGTTGACTTCGACTTTCATCGTTTTCG
>JANOSQ010000792.1:0-5884 GCA_031415915.1 Fimbriiglobus sp.
CCTCGGAAATCGGTTCTGATTCCCGGATGCCCAAAACCACCTCTCTGCGCGACGCCTACCGGTACCCCGGATTTGTCCCCGCCATAGAATTCACCCACAGGATTCCGTGATGGGCCATATAACTTAGGTCAATCACTCGAACCCGCAGCACTCGACGACACGGAATGAAAATCCTCTTTCTCCATAAGCAGATCCTCTTTCCCCGCGACACCGGGGGAAAGATTCGCGTTCTAAATCTGCTCAAACATTTGGGAAAATGGCACGACATAACCTACGTTTCCAACCTCCGCTCCGGCGAGGATCAGTACCTCCTACCAATGAGGGGGCTCGGACTGAGACTCGAAGTCGTTCACGGCGAAACGGCAAAACGCGGTGGCTTGCGCTTCTACGCGGGGATACTGGCCAATATCTTCTCGGGGAACCCGTTTACGATCGACCGGAATTTCGATCCCCATGTCCGGAGGAAAGTCACGAAGTTGCTCGCAGCCGAATCCTACGATTTGCTCATCTGTGACACGATCGTCATGGCCCGACATACGATGGGGCTTCCCACCCCGGCCACCGTCCTTTTTCAACACAACGTTGAAGCGCAGATCCTGCGCCGCCACGCGGACATCGCCCCGGGTCGAATCAAACGGTGGTTCATGACCCGGCAATGGAGGAAAATGCTTCGCTTTGAAAAAGAATGCGGTGACCACTTCGACGCCGTCATCGCGGTGAGCGAGCAGGACAAAGTTCTCTTCGAACGGGACTACGGCTGGAAACACGTTCACGCGATCGATACGGCGGTGGATGAAGAATTCTTCTTCAATTCCGGTACTTCTGAAGTCCCGGGACGGGTGATGTTTTTAGGATCGATGGACTGGATGCCGAACCAAGATGGCGTGAGGTGGTTCGTTCGCGAGGTCTGGCCAACCATCCTATCCCGTCATCCGCTGGCCTCGTTTCACATCGTCGGCCGTACCCCCCCGGCTGAAATCCGGGGGCTCGCGGCCGTTCCGGGGGTCACTGTCGTCGGCAACGTCCCCGATGTACGCCCGCACTTGGCCGAAGCTTCGGTTGTTGTGGTACCACTCTTGGTCGGGGGCGGAACGCGTCTGAAGATTTACGAAGCGATGGCGATGAACCGCGCCGTCGTCAGTACTCTGATTGGAGCGGAAGGGCTGCCGGTTCGGGTCGGCGAACACTACCTCGCAGCGGACGATCCCGCTTCCTTCGCCGATGCCGTGAGCAGGCTTCTTGATTCGGCCGATCTCCGGCGGGACATTGGACAACAGGCGGATCGATTCGTGCGGCAGAACTACGGAAGTGCCCCGGTAGCAAGGCAATTCGAGGCCATTTGCCAGTCGGTCGCCGATAGCCGGCGTCAATCCACCGCAGTTGTTTGAGTTGAGAGGGGGATTTATGCAACGCGTCGCTGTGTTCGGAATTGGTTACGTGGGAGCGGTTACCGCGGCGTGCTTGAGTCAGGATGGGCACTCGGTTATCGGCGTCGATATCGACCAATCCAAGGTCGACGAACTCAACGCCGGCGCAGCTCCGGTCAGCGAGCCGGGACTCGACGAAATACTGAAAACGCAAGTGGCTTCAAAGCGTTTGCGTGCCACGACCGATGTGCAGAGGGCGGTCGCCGAGTCGGATATCGCTTTGGTCGCCGTGGGAACACCGTCGGGAGCCGACGGCAGTGTGAGCGTGGCCGGGGTGGAAGAAGTCGTGAGGTCTATCGGGGAGTCCCTCAGAGTCGCTAGAAAAGGGTATCATGTCGTACTGCGCTCAACGTTACTTCCTGGCATCCTCGAAGAGCGATTGCGACCCTTGCTCGAAAAAGCCGCGGGGCAAAAGACGGGCCCTGGATTGGTTCTTTGTAACAATCCTGAATTTCTGCGTGAAAGCTCCGCCGTCAAAGATTATTACAACCCCCCTTACGTCTTGGTCGGCGCGGACTCGGACGAGCAAGCGGCCCCGGTCATCAAATTGTACAACTTCGTACAGTCCGAGAAGATTGTAACCGACACACGGACCGCTTCGCTGGTCAAATACGCTTGCAATGCTTACCACGCGGTCAAAGTGGCCTTCGCGAACGAAATTGGGAGCTTGGCCAAATCATTCGGAGCGAATGGTCACGGTGTGATGGATCTCGTGTGCCGGGATAAGAAACTGAACGTTTCAGCGGCGTACCTCCGACCGGGGTTCGCCTTCGGTGGATCTTGCCTTCCTAAAGATCTCCGCGCCCTCACTCGTTTCGCCGAACAGCAGGCTCTAAGAGTCAACCTGCTCGCGTCGGTGTTGCCGTCGAACGAATCGCACCTCAAAAGGGCTTTGCAACTCGTGCGGGATACCGGTGTTCGGCGAATCGGGATCGTAGGACTCAGTTTCAAGGCGGGGACGGACGACCTGCGGGAAAGTCCGATGGTCGATGTCGTCGAAACCTTGCTCGGTTGGGGTTGCGAGGTCAAGATCTACGATCCCAACGTCATGCTCAGCCGATTGCGCGGAAGAAATCTCGCATTCGTCGACCGTCACCTCCCCCACTTGGCCAACTTGCTCGTGCCGCAACCTTCGATGGTCTTATCCCACGCTGGCTTGCTCATTCTCGGGACGGATGTCGCCAACGACTTCGAGTGGAGAACGAGATTTTCGGGTCCTATCATCGACCTTCGATCCGATATGGCCAAATCCTGATAGAGACACGTACTCGGAGAAGTCACGCGTCGGCTACTGTCTGGAATTCTTGCGCTGTTTGCATTTCCTCACAAGCATGTTCGCCTTACCGCCGGTGGGCTCAGGAGTTCTGCCAAAATGATCCGCGCGACTCGCCTCGTGATTTCCGATCTCCGGGCCAAGGCCGAGTGGTGCTACGAATCCCGCGGTTGGAAGTCGATCCTCAAAGTTCTTCTCACCGACGGGACTCCTGCCATGATCCTTTATCGGCTCATGCAGTGGTCGCGGCGCTGGCGGTTGGTCCCGCTCGAACTTTTTTTCAACCGTACCAACACGATTTGTTGCAGCTGTATCATCGGGCGGGGGGCGGAGTTCGGTCCGGGGTTCGTCCTCATTCACTCGCTGGGTGTCGTCATTAATGGGAACGTTCGCGGCGGCTCGGGCGTCAAAATTGAGCACCAGGTCACAATCGGAGCCGAAAAGCGTCAAACGCCGGTCATCGGCGACGATGTTTTCTTCGGGGCCGGATGCAAAGTGATCGGGGGCGTGATAATCGGAAAAGGTGTCCGAATCGGGGCCAATGCGGTCGTGGTGAAGGATATTCCGGCATACGCGACCGTCGTGGGTATCCCCCCCGCCCAGATTATCAAACTGAAAGAACCGCTGCGGAGTGAATTGGATGAAAATCCGGAAGATCCTCTTGCCACCCAACAAGTTTCTGTTTGAATAGCGAAACTGCAATCCCCGCCGACGAACTCCGCTCCGGTTCCTCCTTCCCCAACGCGTGTCCGCCGGCAATTATCCCACCTGATCGCATTCGGTTTTTATACGCCCCTGTGGCAAAATTCGACAATTCATTCCGGAGGGAATCATGGACACCAGTTTCTGGTTCGCGGCGACGCTGCTGCTTTGCTGCTTCATGGTCGTCGGTTACGCTTATCTCGGCTACCCCATTCTCATCTATTGCTTCTCGAAGCTTTTCGGCCGCGCCGAGAAGCCGCTCCAGATTGTCGATGCGGATCTCCCGTTCGTCTCGATGTTGATCGCCGCGTTCAACGAAGAAGACGAAATCGAACGCCGCCTCCACAACGCGATGGTACTCGACTACCCCGCCGACAAATTTGAAGTCGTCATCGCCGCAGACGGCTGCACCGATGATACTTGCGCCATCGTCCGCCGCGTCGCGGCTCGATTCCCCGGCCGCATCCGGCTGCTCGAATACCTCGAGAACCGGGGCAAAGCCACCGTCCTCAACGAGGCTTTCCCGAATCTGCGCGGTGAAATTGTGGTTCTCTCGGACGCGAACACCACGATGCGCGAGGATTCGCTCCGCCGGCTGGTGAATTGGTTCGCTATCCCGGACATCGGTGTTGTTTGTGGGCGATTGGTGATGACCGACCCCACCACGGGCAACAACGTCGACAGCATGTACTGGAAATACGAGACGTTTCTCAAGAAGTGCGAAAGCAGACTCGGGGCCTTGCTCGGCTCGAATGGTGCGATCTACGCCATGCGGAAGGAACTCTTCCCCGGCGTGCCCCCAGGCACCATCATCGACGACTTCTACATCCCCTTGGCCGCGAAGCGCCGGTACCAGTGCCGGATCGTTTACGAGACTCGGGCCGTCGCCTGCGAGGAAACCGCCCCGAGTATCCGCGATGAATTCCACCGCCGCTCGCGGATCGGCGCCGGCGGCTTCCAGAGTATCGGCATGCTCTGGCGCTTGCTCTGGCCCCGCCACGGCTGGGTCGCGTTCGCGTTCCTCAGCCACAAGGTTATCCGCTGGGTTTGCCCGTTCTTCCTCATCGCCGCTATCGTGGCCAACGCCTTCCTTCTCGACACGGACCTCGGCCAAGTCGCCGCGTTCCTCCAAGGTGTGGGTTACGCTTCCGCCCTCCTCGGCAACTGGTTGCCGGCCCGGCCCAAGGCGCTGCGGGTGTTCCGCCTCCCGACGATGTTCGTTTCCATGAACGCCGCGCTGCTCGTCGGCTTCTTCAAGTGGCTCTTCGGTGGTCAGTCGGGGGCCTGGAAGCGAACCGAGCGTTCCGGCGAGATGCCGGCGCTGGTGCTGAACGACAGCGAGGTGTTGGCGTGATCGGCTGGCCCGAGGCTCTGGGCATCGGGGCGGCGGGGAGCTTGGCACTCGGCAGCGCCTTGGCGTACGCGGGACTGCGGCGCAAAGGCATGGATCGCTGGCTGTTGCCGTATCTGCTCTCGAGCGGAAAGCGGCGGATGCCGGGGCCGGATGAACCGGTGCACTTGATATTGGCCATCTGCGACCACTACGAACCGAAGCGGGGTGGAGCTTCGCCCGAGAAAGCGCGGGCGCGGGTTCAGCAGTGGGTCGACGAGTACCCCAAACTCTTCGACCGCTTCCGCGATTGCAGCGGTCGACCGCCGCAGCACACGTTCTTCTACCCGGAGGACGAGTACGAGCCGGAATTGGTGGATATGGTCGGCGGAATTTGCCGCCGAGGATACGGGGAGGTGGAAATCCATCTGCACCACGACAACGACACGGCCGACAACCTGCGGAACACGCTGATGGCGTTCAAGACGACCCTGCACGAGAAACACGGGCTGCTGTCGAAAGATCCGGCCACCGGGAAACCGGTATACGGCTTCATCCACGGAAACTGGGCGTTGAACAACTGCCGACGCGATGGCAGAAACTGCGGGGTCAACAACGAGATCGACATTCTGCGGGAAACGGGCTGCTACGCCGACTTCACCCTGCCGTCGTCGCCCAGCGAAACGCAGACGCGGACGATCAACAGCCTCTATTGGGCGGTGGACAAACCGGGCCGGTCGAAGTCCCACGACACGGGAGTGCCCGTTGGGGTCGGCCCAAAGCCCCCAAACAGCCTTCTCATAGTACAAGGACCGCTGCTTTTTGACTGGAATCGCAGAATATTCGGAATTATCCCTAAAGTTGAAAATTCGTGCTTGCAGAAGAGTCAGGTCCCTGATAAAACTCGTCTCAACCTCTGGCTGAAAGCCCGTGTGACCCCGCCTGCGAACCCGAACTGGTACTTTGTTAAGCTTCACACACACGGTGTTAACGAACCGAATCAGAGTGTCCTACTCGGCGACAGCATGGTGAATTTTCACGCGGAACTCGGAAAACGGGCGGAACAAAACCCGAACTTCCGAGTCTACTATGTGACGGCTCGCGAAATGGCGAATTTGGCGATGGCACCGAAGAGTCCGATTGGTCCGACGG
>JANOSQ010000793.1:0-10498 GCA_031415915.1 Fimbriiglobus sp.
CAGCGCGAACGGGATCGTCAGCGGCACGGCCATGAGGATGGTCAGCGGGTGGACGAGACTCTCGAACTGCGCGGCGAGGATCATGTACATGAACAGGAACGCGAGCCCGAAGGCGAGCGCGAAGTTCGAGTTCGAATCGGCCATGAGCTTCGCTTCGCCGAGCTGTTCGGTGTGGTAATCCGCCGGCATGTCCAACGCGGCGACCTTCTCGTTGATGACGGGCAGAACGTCGCCGAGCGGGATGCCGGGGGCGAGGTTGCAGGTCACGGTCACTTGGCGCTGGCGGTTGTAGCGCTCGATGGTCGCGGGGCCGCGGGCGGCGACCAATTCCGCGACGCTGCGCAGCTCCACGAGCTGCCCGGTCTCGTTGGGCACGGTCAGCGAGGAGATCGCCTCGCGCCGGTTGCGGTTCTTCAAATCGGCCCGCAGCCAAACGTCGTACTGGTCGGGGCCATCCTTGAATTTCGAAATCGGCTCGCCGCCGACGAGGATGCCGAGGGTCGAAGCGATCGCCTGCGCGTTCACGCGCTGGTCGCCCGCTTTGCCGCGGTTGATGAGCACCTGCATTTCGGGGGTGCGCACGGCGGCGTTGGTGTCCACGTCGGTGAAGCGCGGGTCGGCCCGCATCCACTTCACGATCTCCCCGGCGTAGGCGTCGAGTTTCTCGCCGTCCGGCCCGCGCAGGCTGAGTTCCACTTGGGAATTCTTGAACGCTTTGCTGCTGAACAGGTTCACCTCCTGCACCAGCAACCGCAGATCCGGGTAGTCGGCCATGGCGGCGCGGGCCTCGGCCATGGCGTCCTTCTGCGTGTAGTCGCGCTCGCGCAAATCGACCATCCGGCAGTAGATCGTGACGCGGGTGACATCCCCCTGGCCCTTGGCGTTGCGGCCGCTCGTCTCGCCGATGGTGGTGAAGACGTTGGTGACCCCGCGCACCTTCGCGAGTTTCGCTTCGAGTTCCCGGCAGAGGTCGTCGGCTTCCTGCAGGGTCGTCCCCTCGGGCAGCGTCCCCGCGACTTCGAACTCGCTTTGGTCGTCCTTCGGCACGAAGTCGGACCCGACGGCGAGGAACAGACCGGGGGTCGCCAGCATCACCAACACGGCGGCGCCGACCACCGCGAGTCGGTGCCAACCCCAGCGACCGCCGAGGCTCCACGCGAGCACGCCGAGGTAGCGCCGCGTGACCCAGCCCCAAAACCCGCGCTGCGACGCGCTGTGCGAGGAGTGGCCGTCTTTCTTCTTCGGCGCCTTCAGAAAGTGGGCGCAGAGCATCGGCGTAAGCGTGAAGCTGACGATCATCGACAGGATGATCGAGAAGCCGACCACGAAACCGAAGCTGTTGAAGAAGCGCCCGACCTGGCCCGACATGAACGCGATCGGCGCGAAGACGACGGCCAGCGACAACGTGGTCGCCAGCACCGCCAGCGCGATCTCTTTCGTGGCCACGCTCGCCGCTTCGAGCGGGGTGCGGCCGTAGTCCTCCATGTGGCGGAAGACGTTTTCGAGCACCACGACCGCGTCGTCGATGACGATGCCGACGGCGAGGATCAGCCCGAGCAGCGTCATGCTGTTCAGGCTGAAGCCCATGAAATCCATGAGGGCGAAGGTGCCGACGATGCTGGTGGGCACCGCGAGCGCGGCGATGATCGTCGTGCGCCAATCGCGGATGAAGAGCAGCAACACCGCGGAGACGAGGATCGCGGCGAGGAGCAGGTGGAACTTCACCTCGTCGATCGACCCCTTGATGAACACCGATTGATCGCGGATGACCTCGACGCGGATGTCCGGCGGGAGGTTCGGTTTGATGAGTTCGAGCCGGGCCTTCACCGCCTCGGCGACCTTCACCGTGTTGCCGCCCGACTGCTTCTGGATGATCAGGCTGACCGCGGAATCGCCGTCGAGCCGGCTGAGGCCGCGGGGTTCCTCGATGCCGTCTTCGACGCCCTCTCCGGGGTCGGAGCCGACCTCGCGGAGTTGGATCTGGTGGCCGTTGCGGGTGGCGAGCACGAGGTCCCGGAAGTCGCGGGCTTCCTTCACCCGGCCGACGGTGCGCAGCCCCTCTTCGCGCCGGCCGCCATCGATCTTGCCGCCGGGGAGTTCGAGGTTCTGATCGGTGAGCGCTTTGCTGACATCGAGTATCGAGAGCTTGCGGGCGCGGAGCTTGTCCGGATCGACGGTGATGTTGATGGCCCGCTGCTGCCCGCCGACGAGGATGACGGCGCCGACGCCGTAGACGTTCCCCTCGATGTCCTCCTTGATGAGTTTCTTGGCGATCTCGGTGATCTCGCGCAGGCTGCGCTTCCCGGAGATGGCGATGGTGACTACCGGCGTCGCATCGAGGTTGAACTTCTCCACCTTGGGGTAATCGGTCCCGGCCGGGAGTTGACCCTGCACGAGGGTCATTTTGTCGCGGAGTTCTTGGGCCGCGATGTCGCCGTTCTTTTCGAGCTTGAAGCCGACGACGATTTGGGACACGCCTTCCTTGGTGGTGCTGCGCAGCTCGTCGATCCCGGAGACGGTGTTCACCGCTTCTTCGACGGGCTTCGTTACCGACGATTCCATTTCGTCCACGCTCGCGCCTTTGAGCGTGGTCGTGACGACCACGACGGGCACATCGACGTTCGGGAAGAGTTCGACGCCCAGCCGGAAATAGGACGCCACCCCCAGCACCACCGGCGCGAGGATGAGCATCAGCGTGAAGATCGGCCGGCGGATGCAGATGTCCCAGATCATGGAGTAACTCGTTCCATTCTTTCCGAGCCGGATGCGTGAGCGACGGTCCGTACGAACCGCGTGATACAGGCGAACCGTGAGCGAAACCGTCGCTCACGCGTCCGGCTCGGAAATACTCACGGAACCACCACTTTGCTCCCGTCCACCACCTGCGAAAATCCGCTCGTCAGTACCGGTGCCCCCGCCGGGAACGCCCCCTTCACTTCGATCCAATCCTTCTCGCGGACGCCGACTTCGACCGACACGGCCACGGCTTTGTCGCCGATCTGCACGAAGACTTTGTTGACCCCGGCGTAGGAGACCAGCGCCTGCGGTGGCACCGTGACCAGCGTCAGCGCGTCGCCGAGGATCGTGACTTGGGCGAACCCGCCGGGCTTGAGTTTGCCCGCCAGATTGGGCACTTCGATCTCGACTTGGAAGGTGCGGTTGAGCGGGTCGATGGTCGGGTTGACCCGGGCGACGCGGGCGGCGAACGGCTTGTCGCCGAAGCCGTCCACGCGGACTTCCACGGGCTGGCCGACGCGGACTTCGGCGGCGTGGCGCTCGGGCACCGTGACGAGCAGGTTCAACAGGTAGGGCATCACGAGGCGGTAAACGTCGGTGATGGGCAGGCTTTGCACCCGCTGCTGGGCGCGTTTCATGCGTTCGACGACCGCGTACCGCAGCGGCGGCGCCGTCGGCCCGATCAGCGCGGCCCACGCCTTCCACCCCGGCGGTTCGGGCACGCGCAACTCGGCGTCGGTCAGCCGCTGCTCGGCGATGGCCAGTGCCACCTGGCGCTGCTTGGCCCGCGCGTAAGCGGCGTTCGTCGCGGCGATCGTGTCGCGGTACTTGGCTTTGCCCACGTCGAATTCGAGCTTCACTTGGAGGTACTCGAAGTCGGACACGGCCTTGGTCGCCCGCAAGTTCGGGTAGGGCTCGTAGTTCTTCTCGGCCTTCTCGAAGTTGGCCTTCGCGATGATGACCGCATCGTTGGCGCTGACGTCGAACTCGCCGAAATCTTCGGTCGTGAGGCTCAGCGCCCGCATCTCCGAGTTCAGCGCGGCTTGGGCTTCCTCCAGCGCCAGTTTGAGATCGACCGTGTCGAGTTCCAGAAGTACCGCGCCGGGGATCGCCATGTCGCCCACCTCGTAGTGGGTCGCCCGGATCACGCCGTCCACCTTCGGCGCCAGCGTGATGTCCTGCGTCCCGTTGAGCGTCCCGGTGCCGAGCACGCGCTGTTGGTACTGGCGCGTTTGAATCGGCGCCACCGTGATCGGCACCGGCGGCAGTTCTTTGGAACCGGTCTGCGCAGCGGGCTTCGCCGCGCAACCGAGCAGCATGATCACGGGCGCCATCGACAACATCAGTCGCATCGGGAGTCCCTCAGGTCGATTTCTTGGTGTGTCGTTTTCGTTCCGCATCGCTGAGTACGCCGTGGCCGATGACGTCGAACACATCCTCGGCCTGCGCCTCGGGATCGACGGGTCGCCCGGACAACAGGTTCGTCAGAATCGTCCCGTAGAGCAGGTCGGCGATCACACCCATGAACCGCTCTTGGAGCATCGGCCGCAACACCCCGGCTTCGCGCAAGCGGCGGAAGAAGTCGTCGTGCTTGCGGCACTCCGCTTCGTCTTTGTTGCTGAAATAGAGGGGGCGGTGGTGGTGCGGGAACGCGGCCCGCTCTTGGATGAACAGCTCGGCCATTTCGGGCCGCTCGTGGAAAAACCGTAGGTACGCCCGGATCGCCGCCCGGAAAACCTCGATCGGCGCGGCCTCGGTTTCGATGGCCGCATCCATGACGGCGGTGAGGTCGGCCAAGCCGCGTTCGACCGTGGCCAAGAAGAGCGCTTCCTTGGTGGGGAAGTAGGAATAGATGGTGCCGTGGCTGAGTTTCAAGCTCTCGGCGATGCCCTGCATTTGGGTGTTGGCGAAGCCGAGTTCGGCGAAGAGCTTCGCCGCGGCCGCGAGAATTTCCGCCTCGCGGCGATTCTTCAAGTCCGGATCTTTGGGCCGGCCGGGCTTGCGAACTTCGGTCATCGAATCGGAACCGCCGTGGGGGATGTTAATTGACTGACGAGTCAGTTAACTAATTCTATCGGCACGACGGTAACTCTGGCAAGGCCGTATTCCGAGATATTCAGCCTTCGGCCACCATTTTGAGCGTGGCGTCCGGCACGCGAACCGTCGCTCACGCGTCCGGCTCGTCAAGTCTGCCAATGCAAAAAGCCCCGCCGGGTTACCGACGGGGCTTCTCCGTTCGAACGCGTGCCGGCTTACTTGGCCTTGCCGCGCACGAACTTCACTTCGGTGGCGACATCTTTTTCGGCGGTGATTTCGAGCTTCGATTTGCCTTCCTTGAGCTTGCCGAGGGCGTCGCCGACTTTGTCGGCCGGGACGTCCTTATCGCCGACTTTGTAGGTCGTCTTGTCGTTGAGCTTGTAGGTCATTTCCTTGTCGCCATCCTTCACTTTCAGCTCCTTCTTTTCCTTGTCGTAGGAGACGAAGAGAACCGGGGCGGCGAGCAGCAGGCCGGCCGAGAGCATCAGGCTGAGGGCGGCGACGATCAACTTGCGCATCGAGAAACTCCAAGGTTGTTGGCCGAACCCGCAATCACCGGCGGAGTGCCGGGTGCGAATTCGAACCGACGGGGGAGATTTCACGGAGCGGGCACCGGAAGGTCAACGGAAATATCCGTGAAGAATTCGGATGCTCGGCCATTTCGTCAACCCGCCGGAATGCGGTACTATGACACTGAACACGGTAGCCCGGCGATTGTTTCGCACCGTCCCAGGACTCTCAGCGATGTCTCATCTTTCGCGACTCCCCCACCGGCTCGCGCTCTTCGCCTTGGCGACTTGCTTATTCGGGCTCGCCGCAGTCGCGGAAGAAGAAGAAGAAGTGACGCCGAAGAAGCCCGCGAAGAAGATCGTGGTCGAGGACGACCCGGTGGCGCCGGGCCAAGCCGGTGGGAACACCATCGCGGATTTGACGCGGGCCGCGGCGGGCAACGACCACGCCACCATCAAGAAATACTACGCCGCTTGCGCGGTACCGCACGATCGGTTGACGCTGAAGACGGGCCGCTCCGCCCGCGTGGCCATCCTGCCACTGTTACTGCCGGCCGACAAAGCGACCTTCCCCGACCCCTTCGGCGCCGCCGAACTCGATGCGCAAAATGTCCCGGCGGAAGAGCCGCTCGGCGTCGCGGTGAATCAAGTCCTGAGCCTCATACCCTTCGAGCAGTACGTTTTGGCGGAGTCGGACAAATTGCTGGCGACGCCGAAGACCGCGAAGCCGACCGACCCACCGTCGCTGCGGGATCGCCTGCTGGCGGTGGAACGCGCGCTGACTCAAGTCCTCTTCTTCCACGAGTCGGCGCTGGAACAAAAGAAGCGCCGCGGCGCGAATTGGCTGCCGATCAAGACGGCGCTCTCCGACAAATTGGCGATCGTCCGCGTCGATCTGACGCGCGACGCCGCGGCCTCGAAGGATTGGTTCCGCATGAAGGAATTGATCGCCCGATTCTCGGTGCGGTACCGGTCGAACCCGAAGTTGCTCCAAGAATTCGCGGCGTTCCGACTGCTCGAAGCGGTCGACCTCGTCCAATCTCGGAACATCCACGAGTTAGAACTGGCGCGCGATCTGTTGCAAGATTTCGAATCGCGCTTTCCCAACTCCGGCGATCCGAGCCTCGCGAAGATCCGCGCCGGGTTGAGCGCCCGCGCCCAAGAATTCTTGAACGACGCCCGCAATCAATCCGACGCCGCGAAGGCCCGCAACAGCTTGCGAACCGTGCGGGCGCTCGACCCGAACCAGAAGGAACTCCGCGATCTCGAGCTCAAACTCGGCGGCACCGGCGAGGCGCTCGTCATCGGCGTCCGCCGGATGCCCGAGTTCATGTCGCCCGGTGCGGCGCGCTTCGACAGCGAACTCTGGGCCGTGGAATTGCTCTTCGAGGGATTGCTCGAAGCGATGCCGGACGACGCCCTCGGAGTGAGCTACCGACCGTCGCTCGTGACCGCCAAACCGACCGTCAGCCCGCTGGGGCGGAGCGCGACGCTTTTGGGGAATGCCAAATGGAGCCGGCCCGCCTCGGGTGTGTTCGACGCGGCCGACCTCGCGGGAACCGTGCAACTGCTCCAGGCGAGCCGGCACAACCCGAGCGCGATGTGGGCCGATTGGCTCGACGACCCCGAATTGAACACGAAGAACCCGCTGGAATTGCGGGTGAAGTTGAAGCAAGGCCACCCCGATCCCCGCGCGGTATTGGCGACCAAAATGCTCCCGGCGAAGTGGTTCTTGGAGCGCAAGAAAGCCCTCGACGATGCCGAGTTCGCCCGCCAGCCCTTCGGCAGCGGGCCGTACATGTTGACGCCGACGTATCAACCGCCGAATGCGGGCAAGCCGGTGGCCGAGGTGACGTTCTTGGCCAATCCGGACTACGCCAGTCACGCGGGCCGGGCGACGCAACCGAGTATCGCCGAGATCAAGTTCGTCAATCTGGCGAACTACCCGGATCCGCTGAACGAAGTCCGCGGGGATCGCATCCACATCTTGCCCGATGTACCCACGAAGGAGTTGCCGGCGTACCAGCAGCAAGATCGGGCCACCATCGCGACGACCGTGGTGAATCGCCGGATTCACCTCCTCGCCATCAACCATCGCGTGCCCGGGTTGCAAGATCCCAACGTGCGCCGCGGACTCTCCGCCGCGGTGGATCGCGAGTCGATTCTCAACGATGTCTTCCGGGCCGGGCAGAAGCAGTATCACAAGGCGCTCGCCGGGCCGTTCCCCACCGATTGCTGGGCCGCGGCGCGACCCTTGGGTGGCCCGGCCCCGAGCTTGTTCGACCGCGACATCGCCAGTGGAAAATTCCGGGCCACCCGCGGCGGTGGCCCGTCGTTCACGCTGCTGCACACGGACGACGATCCCCTGGCGGCGGAGGCGTGCGCCCGGATCAAGCGGAACATCGAAGAAGCGGGCCTCGATAGCAAAGTGACGATCTCGCTGGAGCCGGTGTCACCCCGCGATCTCTACCGCCGCGTCGAAAAGGAACACCGCTACGAACTGGCTTATACGACCTTCGATTACCGCGATGATTGGTATCCGTTGGCCTTGGCCCAATTGCTCGACCCGACTGCGGCAGGCGACAACGGCCGAAACGCCTTCGGCTACTTGGAGAAGTCGAGCAACCCGACCACCGACGACACCAAATTCGGCAGGCTGCTGACCGACGCGAAGCAAACCCGCGATGTCGAAGGCAAATTGAAGCCGCTGGCGCACGACTTGTTCACGCGGTTCAACGAGGTGGTGCCGTTCGTCCCCCTGTGGCAAATCGACCGGCACATGGTTGTGAGCAACAAGCTGAAAATCCACTTCGCCGGCAAGGTCGACCCCGTCCCCGCCAAGCAGCTGGACGGGGCAACCCTCTTCAACAGCGTGGGCAACTGGAAACTGGACACCGGCCGGTGAACCGCCCGCAACTCAATTCACGTTGGCGCCGCGGGTGATCTTGAATTCGTCCACGCCCGAGAGGCGTTTCTTCACGCCGCGCTCGGACGAATCGACTTCAAAATTCCGCCTGATGTCGGAATCGACGATGGTGCCGGACTCTTCTTCGATCAGCACCATCCCTTTGACCGTGCCGCTGGCGCTGTTCTCGGCGGCCCCCGGCATCGGCTTGATAACTCCTTCGACCTTGACCACCGCCTCTTTGCGGCCGGCCCGGTCGCGCATCCCGAGGTACGTGTACTTCAAGTCCTCGCGGAAGGCGAACTCCTTCGGCTTGGCGGCTTTCGGAACCGACCCCGTCATGGGCGGGCGACCGCCGCCGCCCCCGGCGGGGGGTGCCGGTTCGGTGAGTTCAAAGGCGAGGCGGAGCGTCCGCTGAACCGTCCAAGTGTCGCCGGGGTTCATTTTTTTGTTGGGCAACGCGATGGTGCTTTCATGGAGCGACTCGACCAAGTCTTGCCCTTGGCTCATGTAGAGTGATTTCAGGAATGGGTCGGTGATGTTGAAGGTTTGGACGAGGATTTTGAAGATTTCCCCCGTGCGGCTGAGCGTGCCGGTGGCGGTGACGAGCTTGATCCCCGAGTTGATGAACTCGATGATTTCCTTCGGCGCGGGGATCTCCTTGTTGCCGCGCTTGAGTTTCAAATCCATGGAATCGAAGCGGTAGAGCACTTGGGCGATCGTGGTGTTGTCGGTGGGCCGCAGCAATTCTTCGGTCAATTGGATGGTTTGTTCGAGTAGCATTTGGCGTTCTTTTTCCGTTCCCTCGCCCTCTTGGAGTTGCTGGAGGTCGCTGGACCGCTTCACGGTGATGGGCCGCTTGCTGCCGACTTTGTGCTTCGCCGAGAGGTCGGTGAGCTTGCGCTCGTAGGGCGGGCCGGTCATCTTGACGAGGTTGCCGCCCATCCACTTCTTCGTGACGAGAGCGTTCGTGTAGAACGGCTGGCTGAAGTAAACCTTGCCCGCCTCTTGGGCCGGGAAGACGAGGTCGCCCGTCGCCACTTGCTTGACCGGATCGTAGGTGAGCTTGACTTCCACGAACTCCTCATCGCTCGGCTTGACTTCGCGCACGGCGCCCGGAGATCGGGTGCCGTCCTCGGCCCCGCCGACCCAACAGGCCATGCCGACTTCTTTCAGTTGCCCACGCGGGTCGAGGCAGTTCACCGTCACCGGCACGCGCACTTTGCCGTCCTGGGCGAAGGCCGGGCCGTATTCGACGTTGGCGATGCGCCCCGCAATGAGGCCGCGGACGTACTCGGTCGGCACGCCGTAGGCGATGTTGGTGAAGCGACCTTCGTTGTCGAGGTCGACGCGCACGGCCACGGCGACGACATCGCCTTCGCCGTCGCAGATCGGCCCGCCCGAGTTGCCATGGACGATACCCCCTTGCACTTGCACCGAGAAGAGGTCCCCGAAGGCGTCTTTGCGGAGGGCTTGGACTTTGGTCTCGCTGATCGTCACCGACGGCGGGTCGTCGCTGCGATTGCGATCCGCGATGCGGCGACCGCCGGGGTAGCCGAGCACGGTGAGCTTCTCCAAGCGGTCCAACTCTTCAGAGGGCCGGATTTTCAGCGGCTTCGGCAGGTTGGGCACGTTGATGATTTCGAGCAATGCCAAGTCCATATCGCGGTCAACGGCGAGCAGTTTGACCTTCGCCCCTTCGTACTTCTGCTGTTTGCCCTTCTCCCCGGCATCGACGAAGATCGTGATCTTCTTCGGCGGGTTGCTGCCGGGGGCTTTCATGCCGAGCACGTGGGCGTTCGTCACCACGAGGTTGTTTTCGAGGCCGAACCAGCCGGAGCCGGAACCGCCGCCGCCGCGCTGGTCTTCGACTTCGATGTAAACCGTGGCGTGGGTGATCCGATCGAGCGTCGCCGAATCGGGCGTCTCCCGCCGCGCGACGGGTTTGGGTTCCACCGGCTTCGGCTCGACGGGCTTGGGTTCGACCGGCTTGACCTCGGGTTTGGTCGCGGGGGTCAGTTTTGTCGGGGGCGTATACTTCGTTGCCGGGGTCGTCGCTTCGGTGTCGGGCTTGGTATCGACCGCCATCGGGTTGGTCATGTACATCTTCAGCGTCGGCGACGCCACGACGGCGGGCTTGTCGTCTTTCGTCAAAAAGAACACGGCCGCGCCACCGCCGCCGACCACCAAGAGAAGCACGACGCCCGCGATCAAAATCATGGGCAAGGCCGACTTCTTCTCGGGCTTCGCCGGCTTCTTGCGGGAGCGCGGAGCCTCGTCCTCGTCATCCATTTCTCCGTCGTCATCCGCG
>JANOSQ010000794.1:0-2002 GCA_031415915.1 Fimbriiglobus sp.
CGCCATCCGGTGATCCCGGTACGTCTGCACCGTCGACCCGTGCAAATCGCCGGGGGTGATCGTCAACCCGTCCTCGAATTCCACGACGCCCGCGCCGAGTTTGCGGAGTTCGGTCGCCATCGCCGCGATGCGGTCGGTCTCTTTGTGGCGGACGTGTGCCACGTTGCGGATCGTCGTCGGCCCCTCGGCGTAGCAGGCGACCGCCGCCAGTGTCATCATAGTGTCACTGATCGCGTTCATGTCGATGTCGATACCGCGCAGCGGCCGGCCTTCGACGGCGATCCCCTCCGGCAGTTCCGTCACGGTGCACCCCATGCGGGCGAGAGCATCGACGAATTCGACGTCCCCTTGGAGCATGTTCCGCTTCATCCCGCGGACGAGGATGCGCCCGCCGGTGATCGCCGCGGCCGCGAAGAAGTACGACGCGGCCGAGGCGTCCGGTTCGATGGCATATTCGCTGCGCAACGCAATGCTTTTGCCGATCGTGAATATGCCGGGCGCGGTGCGATCGATGAAGTAGTCGAACTCGGCCATCATGAATTCGGTCATTTGGATGTACGGCTCGGAGACCACCGGCCCGTCGAGTTCGATGCGCACCGGCGAATCGGCGAACGGCGCGGCCATCATCAGAGCACTGAGGTACTGGCTGCTGATGTCGGCCCGGATGCGAACCGTGCCGCCGCGCAATCCCGTGGTTTCGATCACGACTGGCGGGCAACCGGTGCCGGCTTCGCTGGTCGCACTGACACCGAGTTGTCGCAGAGCGCCGAGCAGATCTTCGATGGGCCGCTCGTGCATGCGGGGCACGCCTGACAGTCGATAGTTTCCCTGACCCGCCGCCAGCATCGCCGTGAGGAAGCGGATCGTCGTCCCCGAGTTGGCGACGTACAGATCCGCAGAAGTCGCCGGGATCAGACGACCGGAGTCATTCTTCGCCACCGTGATCGTGTCGCCGATCCACTTGATCCCGAACCCTAGCTTCGTCAAGCAATCGACCATCACTTCGGTATCTTCGCTCTGTAGCACTCCCGTGAGTTGGCATGGCGTCCAGCGGCTCCCGAGCGCCGCCAGCACCAACGCCCGGTTCGTAATGCTCTTGCTGCCGGGCACGGAGACCACCGCGTCGACCGCATTGGTCAGCGGCAGAATCTCCAGCGTCGGCGGGTAGGTGTGCATGTCAGTACGTCACTTTCACGAGGAACAAACCCTGCGGCGGGGCGGTGATCCCCGCTTCGCGGCGATCCAGCACTTCCACCACTTCGCGCATCTTGCCCACCGGCCAGTACCCGCGGCCGATCTGGTAGAGCGTCCCGGCGATGGACCGCACCATGTTGTACAAGAATCCGTCGGCCTCGATTTCGAGCCGCACCGTGGTGTCGTGCCGGGTGACGCTGACGTCGGTGATCGTGCGGAAGCTGCTCATTCGGTTCGGCCATTCGGTCTCGAAGCTGCGGAAGTCGTGGCGACCGAGGAGGCACTGCGCCGCTTCGTGCATCAAGACCGGATCGACGGCTCGGCGCGGTTGCCAAGCGTAGCGGCGCAAGAACGGATCGGGGATGCGCGAATCGTTGATGACGTAGCGGTACAACTTCTTCACCGCGTCGCGGTTGGCGCAGAACGATTGCCCCACGGCCACGCAGTCGACCACGCACACGTCGGGTGGCAGCTTGGAGTTGATCGCCTTCACCAGCGTCTCCTCGTCGAGCCGCGTCGCGGTGAAGAAGTTGACGATCTGCCCGAGCGCATGGACCCCGGCGTCGGTGCGCCCGCTGGCGTTGGCCCGGATGCGGGGTTCGCAGGTGATCGCGCGGACGGCTATCTCGAAGGTCTCTTGCACCGTGCGGTGGTTCCGCTGCGTCTGCCAGCCGGAGAAGTCGGTGCCGTCGTAGCGCACGGTGAACTTGAGGTTGCGCACGGGGCGAATCCGCGTTTGTTAGGAAAGCCGCCCCTTGTGGTGACACGTTTCTTAACGTGTCGTGGAACGCCGGCGTGTACAATCCGT
>JANOSQ010000795.1:0-1731 GCA_031415915.1 Fimbriiglobus sp.
CCGATGCTCGGCGAACCGATCCTGCAACTGACCGGCGACAACGCCATCGATTACAACTTGTGCGTGAGCCAAGTCGATACGAACACGCTCGAAATCACTGTCGACATCCTCTTCGCCCCCAACGGCGAAGTGATCAGCACGACCAAAGGGAAGACGATCCTCTGGATCCGCAACACCAGCTTCCCGTCGCCGATTTTCGGCGACCGCCCGAGCTTCGAGAACGCCGGGCAGATGACCCTAGTCGTGATTTACACCAAGACCGGGGCGATCGCGACCCAACCCGTGACGCTGCCGCCGAACCTAGATCCGTTCGCCGCGGCCAAGGACGGGTTCAACACGGGATTGTAATCCGACCCGAGCGGGGGGTGTTAGCCCCCCGTGATCGCAAAATGCCCGGCGCGATAATTCCACGGGGGGCTGACGCCCGCTCGGGTTACGGAAAGACCCGAAACCCGCCAGAAGACTACCCGCCCGGCGGGTGTATTAGAAATAGCTCCGCTCACCGCACGAAGACTTTGCCATGATGCGAATCGCGAACAACCGGCGCCCCGGCCTGAGCCTCACCGAAGTGCTCGTCACGTTGTTCGTGATGGCCATCGGCATCATCAGCCTGATGACGCTGTTCCCCGTCGGCGCCATGCAGATGGGCCAAGCCCTCCGCGACGACCGCTGCGGCCAAACCGCCAGCCAAGCCGACGGCATCACGCGGCTGTGGTGGCAGACGCAAGTCGTGGAAGGAAACGGATCCGAACCGTTTTTCATCGCGATGGACAACCCAGGCGCACCCCTCGCGGCCAAACCGTTCCCCTACGACAACAACCCGAGTTACCCGGTCGTCCTCGATCCTATCGGCTGGTACTCCCGGGCCGCCGGCGCGCGGGAATGGATTTCGCCGTCGGCCGAATCCCGACTCCCGCGGCGGAGCCCGAGTTCGATCGTCAATCTCAATCCCTTCGCCATCCGGGCCTGCTCGATGATGGATGACATCACCTTCAAAGAAGACGGCACGCCCGACAACATCAGCGGAGGTTCGCAGGTCGTCCGCGAAGGGGCGTACAATTGGGCCGCGGTCATCCAACGGCCGAACAACGCGAACCGGTTCGTCGCCGATTTCAAAGTGCTCGTGTTCCACACCAAAGGCTTGTACGGTGGCCACATCCCCGGTACGGCCCCGACGAACGCCGAGACGATCCACAGCCTCGCCAACGGGCAGTTGGTCTCCGCCAATGCGAACACGACCCAAATCTTGTTGAACGTGCCGATCGCCAACGTCGGCATCCGCAGCGGCAGTTGGGTCCTCGACGGTTCGAACGCCGCCGTGGCCAACTTCTACCGCGTGCAGAGCATCACCGAACTGACCGCGACTTCGACGATCCTCGAACTCGACATCCCGTTGAAGTCGAACGTCACGCAACTGTACATCCTCCGCGGGCTGGCCGACGTATTCGACCGGCCGCAGCTCACGAACAGCGGCTACCATCGCCAAGCGCCATAGCCGAGTGCGGAATTCGGAGTGCGGAGTGCGGAATTGAAACCGAAGCGAAGAGATGAGGGTTCACCATGCGAATCGCAAAGCACAACGCGGGCCGTAGCCGCCGGGGCTTCACGCTCGTCGAGTTGCTCGTCGCCGCGGCGTTGTCGATCCTGATCATGGCCATCATGGCCACGGCCTTCCAAACGGGCCTCTCCACGCTCAGCACCCTGAAATCCCTCGGCGACATGGCCGAGCGC
>JANOSQ010000796.1:0-2253 GCA_031415915.1 Fimbriiglobus sp.
ACCGGCCGGTCTTGCGAATCGAAGCGAGGATCGTTCCGATGTCCAGCGGCGCCACCGTGCGCGGGTCGATGATTTCGACCGCGATCCCCTCGCTTTGGAGAAGGTCGCAAGCTTTGAGAGCCTTCGGCACCATCGCGGCGATTGCGACCACAGTCGCGGCGGTGCCGGTCCGCACGATCGCCGCTTGGCCGAAGGGTATTTCGTAATCCACCTCGGGGACGCCGGTCTTCAGATTCAACAACTCGCGGTGTTCGAGGAAGAGCACCGGGTCGTCGCAGCGCAGGGCGTGTGCGAGCAGACCTTTGGCATCGTAGGCGTTCGACGGCACCACGACGCGCAAGCCGGGGATGTGCGCGAACAGGGAATAATAGCTGCCCGAGTGGTGCGTCGCGGCGGAGTGGCCGACGCCGATGCAACCGCGCAGCAGCACCGGCATCTTCAACTGACCGCTCGACATGAACTGCATCTTGGCGATCTGGTTGATGATCTCGGCCATCCCGTCGAGGACGAAGTCGGCGAACATGAAATCGACGACGGGCCGGGTGCCGGTCATGGCGGCGCCGCAGGCGAGGCCGACGAAGCCACGCTCGGCGATGGGCGTGTCGCAGAGTCGCACACCGCCGTACTTGGCGAACAAGCCGGTGGTCGTTTTGAAGTTTCCGCCGCGGATGCCGATGCCTTCGCCGAGCACGAAGATCCCCGGATCGCGGGCCATGGCGTCGCTCAGCGCTTCGAGCGTCGCCTGCATGTAGGTGATCTGGCGCGACCCCAGCGGCGGCGCGGGCGATGCGATGGCCTTCGGTTCGGAATAAACGTGGGTCGAAGCCGACGCTCCGGCTGGCCACGGCCCGGCTTCGGCATTCGCTTGCGCTTTGGCCACCTCTTTGACGACTTCCGCTTCGATCTCGTCGGCCCGTTCCACCTTCGCCCGATAGCGCTGGATCGGGCACTGCTTCTTCCACGTTTCGACTTCGTCTTTGGTGCGGTAGCCGAAGTCGCCCATGCCCTCGGCGTGCGGCCGCGTCCGGTAAGTGCGGCACTCCAACAGCGTCGGACCGTCCCCCGCTTTGGCCCGTTCCACCGCCCGCCCCGCCGCTTCGCGCACGGCGAGCACATCGTTGCCGTCGACCAGCACCCCCGGCATCCCGTAACTGGCGCCGCGCCCCGCGACATCCGGGTTCCCCGCGGCGTAGCTGAACGCGATCTCCGTGGCGAATTGGTTGTTCTCGCACACGAACAGTACCGGCAGCTTCCAGATGCTGGCGAGGTTCAAGCCCTCGTGGAAGGCCCCGTTGTTCACGGCCCCGTCGCCGAAGAACGCCACCGCGACGCGGTCGAGCTTCAGCAGTTTGAAACTGTACCCGGCCCCCGCCGCTTGCAAAATGCACGGCCCGACGATGCCGCTCGTCCCCATCATGCCGTGCTCGGGCGAGAAAAGGTGCATGCTCCCGCCGCGACCGCGCGAGCAGCCGGTGGCGCGGCCGAACAGCTCGGCCATCACCTGCTCCGGCGGCACGCCCTTCGCTAGCGCATGGCCGTGGCCGCGGTGCGTGCTGAACACGAGATCGTCGTCGCCCAAATGGGAACAGACACCGACGGCGATGGCCTCTTGGCCGACGTAGGTGTGGCACGCTCCGTGGATAAGCCCGCGCTGGTGGCAGCGCGCCAAGCTCTCCTCGGTGTGGCGTATCGTCAGCATCGCGCGGAGCAAGTCACTCATGATCCGATCGTCCCCCCGGCGTTCATGGCGAGGTTGCCGCCGTCCATCGGAATCAGCGCCCCGGTGATCCACGACGATGCATCCGAAGCGAGCAGCACGACGAGTCCTTGGATGTCGGCCGGTTGCCCCAGTCGCCCCGCCGGGATGCCGCTGAGCCACTTCTGTTGAATCGAAGGTTCCGCGGCCATCCGCTTTTCGAGATTCGGATTCACCACCTGCGCCGGCAGGATCGCGTTCACCCGCACCCCGCGGCCGGCCCATTCGGTGCTGAGTTCGCGCGTCATCTGCACGACCGCGCCCATTGCCATGCTGTAGGCGATGTGCCCCCGGCCGAGGGCCGTGGTACTCGCCAACGAACCGATGTTGAGGATGCTGCCACCGCCGGCGGCTAGCATGCGCTTGCCCGCTTCTTGACACATGCAGAACCGGCCGAAAACAAGGTTTTGAAACACTTGCTGCATCTGTTCGACCGTGATCTCTTCGGGCTTCGCCAAGAATCCTTCGCCCGCGATGTTCCCCAAGAAATCGATCCG
>JANOSQ010000797.1:0-2414 GCA_031415915.1 Fimbriiglobus sp.
GCGGTCAAAGGCAGCGATACCGTCCCGATGTTGCCGAGGTATTCGTAGGTGCTGTAATCTTTGGCCCGGTCGATGCCGAGCGTCCGCAGGACCGCGTCGCGATTGCTCGACCCCACTTGATGGCAGATGACCTTATCGATCTGCGCCGCGGTCAAGCCGAGCTTCTCCAAGAATGTCCGCCACGTCGTCTTTGCCAAGTCGACGCCGTAGCGCAGCACATCCCCGGCATGGGTCGTCATGAACGGGATCTTCAAATGCTTCAGGCCGTCGTCGAAGGTCTTGGCCCCGTGGCCGAGGGTGTGCAGGCCCGTGTCGATGCCCCACTGCACGTACCCCGCGACCTTCGGCCCCACCACCGATTCGATCTTGCTCGGCACCGTGCTCTTCAGGAACCGCCCCACGGCCGTCCCCTGCACCGGCTGCACGCCCCAGTTGCAGAGGGCGTTGTGCTCCGGCGCGCTCATGGCGCTGCCGCCGACCAAGCGCCGGCGGTGATTTTTGATCGCATCGCCCGACGCCACCAGCACGGCCACGGCCCCGCTGCCGCCGGTGAGGGTGGCCAAGCACTCGCGGTACATCGCCTCGGCATCCGGGCGCGACATCTCGGCGCCGGTGGTATTCAGCCGGTCGATGGTGGCGTCGTTGATCTCGCGGGCGCTTTCGCACGACACCACGAGACCCGCCTTCACCTGCCCCAATTCAATTTGATTCGCTACCGTCACGATGCCGTTGAGCACCCCGAGGCAGGCGTTGCTGATGTCCATCAACGTCGACGGTTTCAGCCCGAGATTGTCGGCCACGGCGCACGCGGTCGCGGGTTCGTACTGCTCCCGGCAGACCCCGGCGTAGATCAGCGTGCCGATGTCCTTGCGGGAAATGCTCGATTGCAGCAGGGCGTGCTCCGCGGCGACGGTGGCCCCGCGCGAGAGGCGGTCATTCGGCTCCCACCAGCGCCGCTCGGCGATGCCGGTGAGCAGTTCCAGCTTGGGCGGCGGGAAGCCGTGGGCGTTGAGGAACGGCTGGATGCGCCGCTCCAGTTCCGAGGTCGTGACGACGACGGGGGCGATCTCGTAGCCGAGCGATTCGAGGAAAACGCGGTTGTAGCGCATGGAGGCCCGGCACGGGGAAGCGGACGAATCAACGGGACACCGACAGGAGAATAGTACGCAAATTCGGGGGATTTTGGAGGTGAGGCACGAGATTGCTGCGCGTTGCCCGGATGCTCTCGCAGACTCATCTGTCTCGGCAAGGCGCCACTGCCGCCGAACTCACCGCACCCACCACTGCCCCGTCAAGTAGAGGGTGCCGCTCAGCAGGATCGTTCCCGGCAGGGTGAAGGCCCACGCCAAGAGGATTCGGCGGGCGGTGTTGGCTTGGAGGCCGGAGCCGTTGGCGACCATGGTGCCGCCGATGCCGCTGCTGAGGACTTGGGTCGTGCTCACGGGCAGGTGGGCGAAGTCGGCCGCGAGAATGGTGCAGGCGGCCACCGTCTCCGCGGCGGCGCCTTGGGCGTAGGTCAGGTGCGTCCGGCCGATCTTCTCCGCCACCGTGACGACGATCCGTTTGTAGCCGATGGTCGTGCCGATGCCGAGCGCCAACGCCACGCTGATGATGACCCAGAGCGGCACGAACTCGATCGGTTTCGTCAGCGCTTGTTTGGTGGTCTTCCACTCCGCTGAGCCGTCGTCGCGGAAGGCTTTGTCTTTCGTCGCTTGCGACAACCGGAAGAAGCGCTCGCGGAGTTTCTTGCGCTCGTCGCCGGGCAGATCGGCGAAGGAGCTTTTGCCTTCCAACCCCGTCGCGATCCCGTCGGCGTCTTCCGCGAGTTGCGGCGTGAGCTTCCCGGCCACCTCGAGTTTCGCTTTCGCGTCCACCGCCGCGGCGCGGGCCGGTTCCACTTTCGAGGCGTCGTAGATATCGAGCGCGTAATGCCCGCTGAGGAAGCCGATGAGCACGAGGAGAATCAGGCCCATCCCTTTTTGGCCGTCGTTGGAACCGTGGGCGAAACTCACACCGCCGCAGGTGGTCAACAGCACGGCGCGCACCCAGCGCGGCGGGCGGTCGTCCCCTCGGGGTGGGGCGTACAGCCGCGGTTCGCGGACGGTCGCTTTCATCGCCAACAGCAACAGCGCGGAGGCGACGAACCCGATGAGCGGCGAGAGGAGTAACCCGAGGCCCACTTCCTGCGCTTTCGCCCAGTTCACACCGTCGACCCCGGTGAGGAGGCTGTTGGCGAGGCCGACGCCGAGGATCGAACCGATGAGCGTGTGCGAACTCGACACCGGCAAGCCGAGGTACCACGTGCTGAGGTTCCAGACGATGGCCGCGAAGAGCAGGGCCATCACCATGACCAGGCCGAGGCGGGCGCTGTGCTCGTTCGACTGGATGAGGAGATCGACCGGCAAAAGGTTGAC
>JANOSQ010000798.1:0-3068 GCA_031415915.1 Fimbriiglobus sp.
GGACGAGGGCCGCGACCGGATCGACGGCTTCCGCGGCAACCGCATCCGCGTCATCGAGAACGGAATCGTAGTCGACGACTACGGCCCCGCGGTGGATCGCGAGGCCCTGCGATTGCGATTGGGCCTCGATCCTACGAAGCGCTATTTGATTCACGTTGCGCGACATCATCCGGTGAAAGATCAGGCGATGCTGCTCCGCGGCTTCGCGCTCGCGAATGTGCCGAATCTCGAATTGCTCATGGTCGGCGACGGCCCACTGCGATCCGAGTTGGAGGCATTGACGCGCGAATTGAGAATCGCGGATCGCGTTCAATTCCTCGGTATCCGCCGTGATGTCGCCGAGCTGTTGAGCGCCGCCGACGCGTTCGCACTCACGAGCGTCTCCGAAGCGGCCTCGCTCACCCTGCTCGAAGCGATGGCGACCGGCTTGCCGGTGATCGTCACCGCCGTCGGCGGCAATCCGGAGATCGTCCGCGACGGCGTCGACGGGTTGCATGTGCCGCGCGGCGATGCGACCGCGTCCGCTGCGGCCATCGCAAAGTTGTTCGGAGAGCCGGGACTGATTGCGAGGTTGGGTGCAACTGCCCGGGAGCGCGTGCGGGAGAAGTACCGACTGGAGCAGACGATCGCGGAGTATTCCGGGTTGTATCGGAGGTTGTCTGTACTCCGAAGGGGTTAAATCCCACAGCCCAGGGCCGCCGCTTCGGCGCACCCTGGGACTGTTTCGCATTTTTCCAAAGTATTTTCGGCGCACACCAACCCATATGCATTTCTGGGTTATTCCGCGATCAAGCGATCTCGACGGCGGCGCAATCTCCATCCTAAGACTTGACAGATTTCAACGAGCACCAGATAGTAAGCGAGATGATAAACATCGTCGTTTAGAACGCGTGTACACTATTTATGACTTAGGTTTCAATCCATTGGGATTGGAGGTTATTTGCTCGCAGATCGTTGCATCTAGATCGACGCGATTGCTACACGATTCGTGTACGAAAGAATTCACCCAAGTCTGGAGAGTGCCATGACGACTTCTATCAGCCTCACCCAAGTTGGAAGCCCAGACGCGCAAGGGCAACAACTCGCCAAGGATATATACGCACAGTATAAGGCAGCGGAGCGATGCCACTTAAAAGGGGGAGACGCGACGTTCATTCCCTATTCGCTGTGCAGGCTCCGAGTGTCGAATGTGCGCGGGTCAGGAATCCGTGACAAGCGGGTAAAGCAAGCCCTACAGCCCGCGATGGCTGCCCACGAAGCGGTTCTCGAACTGCTCATCCGACTACTCTTCAGCACATTCACCGGGTACCCGCTGTGTCTGTTTGCGAGATCACTCTCAGAAGAATCACGTGTGAAACTCGTCATTCAAGAGATCGTCAACATTCACGATCAAATCGCCAGCGGAGCCGTGACAGACTGCACTCTCATGGCTGAACTTTTGTGCTACAACTTCGCCGACGCTCTCTTCATCCTAGGGCGACTAGCTCCTTACAAATTGAACCAAGAAGATTTCGGATCGATATTGGATAGCTATGGAGTCCCAAACCTTGATACTCCTCGAAAGAGGCAGGCTTACGTCAGCTACCGTGCAACGAAACACCCCACTAGGAGTGATCACATACCGGATCACGATTTGAGACGTGTCGCCATCTACTTCCTGATGGATCCAAATTGGAGTCGGCGAAAGGAGGTCTTGTTGCATAACGTACGGCGACTGTGCTCCAATGATTCATCCAAATAATTCCCGATCACTACCCAAGGTGCGCCGAAGCGGCGACCTTGTGCGGTGGGATGTAACCCCTTCGTGGTAAAGACAGGTTCACTTCCCGCGGATCTGCGCCTTCAACACATGCACCAGTCGGCTCTCGATCTTCTGGTGGGCCTTGTCAATCTCCTTGTCCGTCAGCGTCTTCTCCTTCGGTTGGTACGTCAACGCGAAGGCGAGGCTTTTGGTTCCGGCGGGGATGCTGTCGCCGCGGTAGACGTCGAACAGTTCCGCGTCCGTCAGCAATTCACCGCCTCCGGCCCGCAACTCGGCGAGCACGCGAGCCATCGGCATGTCGTGCGGGACGATCACCGCGACATCGCGCTTGGCGGCCGGGAGGGTGTTGAACGGCCGGTAGGCGGTGCGTTCGGGAATCGCGTCGAACAACAGCGCGACGTCGAACTCGGCGATCAAGACGGCCCGATCTTTCAACTCGAACGCCGCGGCGACCTTCGGGTGTAGTTCGCCGAACGTCGCCAAGCAAATGCCTTCCAACATCGCCGTAGCTGCGCGACCGGGGTGCAAATGGGGCACCGTCGTCGCCGATTCCAGCTTCCACTCCGGTAGATGGAGTTCTGTGAACAGACGTTCTATTACGCCTTTCAGATCGTAGAAGTCAAATGATTCCGGGACATTCGTCGCCAAGTCGTCCCACGCCGTGGGCTTGCGGCGACCGGCGAGCACGACGGCGAGTCGCTGGGGTTCGCGCGGCAGCGTATTCGCTTCGGGGATGAACACGGTGCCGAGTTCGAAAAACGCGACGCTTTCCGAAGTCGCCAAGTTCCGCGCGGCCACTTCCAGCAAGCCGGGGAGCAACGAACGCCGCAGCACGGCCCGCTCCGGCGAGAGCGGATTCAGCAGCGTCACGTACTCGCCCGTCGTCGCCGATGTCGGATCGAGCTTTCGCTCGGCATCCGCGGAGGTGAACGAATAGGTGATGCACTCGGTCAACCCGAGACCGACGAGGCGATCCTGCAGTTTCTGGTCGCGCTCGAGCCAGCGATTCCCCGTGGGCACGGGCATTTCCGTCGCCAATAACCGCTCGGGCAGCTTGTCGTACCCCGAGATGCGGGCGAGTTCTTCGATCAAATCGGCCGGGCCGGATTGCAAGTCGAGCCGCGTCGCCGGCGGGGTGACGGTCCAACCCCAGAGCGTCGGCGCGAGCTGGAATTGCAGGGCGAGAAGGATGCGCTCGACTTCGCCATCGGGGATGTCGAAGCCGAGCACCCGGCCGATTTCGGAGCGGTTCAGCGTGATCGGTTCGATCTTCTGCGGGATGGGATATTGTTCGACGACGCCGGTC